>JAQVLU010000037.1 GCA_028703995.1 Minisyncoccota bacterium | reverse complement strand
GCCTGTCCTAGCTAAGAATCCGTGTGTTCTAGCTCTTTTTTTCTTTTTTGGATTGTATGTAAAACTCATATTCTTTCATTTAATTTTATAGAATTACAATAGCAAAAAATCTTAATTTGGTCAATTCCTTATTGGAAAATTAGTATTTTTAAACTAGTAGCAACCGACATGAGTACGAATAGCAGAGGTTAATGTATAAATTTGATAATCATCATAAGGGTAATAACAATTTATAGTTGATCCGTTTATAGATGTTCCGCACATATTAATACGATTTGCTCCTTGAACGTGGTAATATATTTCAGGAGGGGTATTTGACCAAGAATGATGTTCGAATATTGCTCCTGGGCAAGTTGTATAACATTGTCTACCACAATAACAACTTCCAGGAATAGTTGTAGACCAATTTTCGTATTGACGCCACATTAAAGTATTTGTTGGACAAACACTTCCGCTAAATTGGCAAATTTTTACATTAGGCGCTACCTCGATTACCGTTCCTTCACTATCAGTACATTCTTTACTGGTATGTTTTCCATTTACAAGTAAAGGAGTTCCGTCATTATAATTGTTTTTATAACAAATAACAGCCTCCCAAGAGTTAGAATAACAAGGAGATGCAGTTGTGCTACAATAATAGTTGGCAGAGCAAGTGCCAGAATATGCTGTACTATTGGGAACGTTGTCTAAATCTCTAGTCCATCCGCCATTTGAAGTAGCATTTGCATAACAAGGAGCACTTCCGCAAGCGGTAAGATAAAAAGTGCCAGAACAAGTTTTTGGTAGCCATTTTTTTTCAAAAAGCGTTGTTCCTTCTGGGCAAGTTGGGTTTAATCCTCCCGAAACATAAAACATATTTGAGGTTTGGGTAATAGTTTGATCAAGTTCAGATAAAGAAAAATCTAAATATTCTTTAGTAACAAGAGTTTTAGTATCTCTATTATCAATATCTTCAATGCTTAAATCAGAAGAAATAGAATAAATCTTGCTATTATTGGAAGGATTTAAATAATAATTAGGATCATTTGCGTCTATAAAAGAAGTTGCTGAAAGGTCTCCGTATTTAGTTTGAGCATTCCCCGATGTATTTAAAGGAATGCTGTAATTCCCCGGCATTGTTCCCGTTGGTTCATTCCAACTATAGACCAAAAAGGAAGCAGTTAAGAAAAGCATGGCTGATAATGAAAAGATTAAGGTTTTTTCTTTATTCATATATTTTTTTAATTATTATATTTTTTTAATTATATTATATTTTGAAACACTTGGCAAGGAAAATTCTCCACGCTTTTTGCTTGTTTTTCCACATGTTTTCCACATAGGCTTTCAAAACCTTTATTTATAAGCCCCTTTGCATTTTTCTTAACATGTAATATAATAGATTTAAGTTAAAAATATGACACAAGAACAAATTTGGCAAACAGTCTTAGCACAAATTAAAATGAATGTATCTTCTGTTAATTTTGCAACTTGGTTTGCAAACACAAAAATCTCAGAATTAAGAGACGGAGTTTTAACGGTTTCCGTTCCTAATTCTTTTAGCAAGGAATGGCTTGAACAAAAATACAAAACAGAGATTTTGAATATTTTAGGGTCTGTCGATGCTTCTATTAAAGACATTTCTTACATCATTACTCCTTCTTCAAGGAAACTATCAAATAATACAGTTAGAATAAGCAACGAAGAGCAATTAGGTTTTACTGAGCTTGAGAAAGACGAAGAAACAAATTTAAACCCTAAATACGATTTAGATAAATTAATTGTCGGTCCATTCAATGAAATGGCTTACGCAGCAGGAGAGGCTATTATTGAAAACCTTGGAGAGGCTTACAATCCTCTTTTTATATATGGCGGAGTAGGGCTCGGAAAAACACATTTAATACAAGGTATAGGAAATAAGATAAGAGAAAAATATCACGGAAAGAAAATAAGGTATTTGCCAGCCGAAAAATTAATTACAGATCTTGTTAATAGTATTAGAGAGAATAAGGTAGAAGAATTAAAAAAAGAATTTAAAACAATCGATGTTTTAATCATAGACGATATTCAATTCATTTCAGGAAAAACAAAAACACAAGAAGAATTCTTTCATATCTTTAATGCTCTTTATCAAAACAATAAACAGATTATCTTAACTTCTGATAAACATCCAGGGTCAATTCCAACATTAACGGATAGATTAAGGTCAAGGTTTGAAGGAGGTATGATCGCTGATGTTAATATGCCAGATTTAGAAACAAGAATTGCTATATTGAAACAAAAAGCAGAGGAAAAAGGATTGAACATTTCTTTTGAAGCTTTGGAGTTTATTGCTTCTAATATTCAAAGAAACGTAAGAGAACTTGAAGGGGCCTTGAATAAAATCATTATTGTTGAGAAGATTAATAAAAGACCTTGCACTTTAGAAGATATTAAAAAGCAACTTAAAAATATAATTAGTATTAAAACAAAAACAACAACTCCTGAGAAAATAATTGAAACAATAATTAATTTTTATAACTTAGAAGATTCTAATCTTTTTATTTCTTCAAGAAAGAAAGAATATTCTAAGCCAAGACAGCTCGCTATGTATTTACTTAAAAAAGAATTAAAATTGTCTTACTCTGTTATAGGAAGACGGTTTTCCGGAAAAGATCATACAACCGTTATGCATGCTTGCTCGCTTATGGAAAAAGAATACGATCAAAATCAAAAATTTAACCAAGAAGTAGATATGGTACTTCAAAGGATTTACAGCGAATAAAAAATAATAAAAAAATATGAAACTAACTATTTTAACACAAGAACTTAAAAAAGGATTGAATTATACAGAAAGATTAACAGGTAGAAATTTAACTTTACCTATTTTAAATAACGTTCTTTTAGAAGCGACAACTAATTTTTTAAAAATATCTTCTACTGATCTTGAAACGGGAATAGAATGGTGGGGATTATGTAAAACTGAGAGCGAAGGAAAAATCACTATTCCAGCTAAAATTTTAACCCAAGTAATTAATAATATTTCTGACGAAAAAATAGAAATAGAAGATAAAAACGATACACTTTTCATTAAAACAAAAAGTTTTAAAACTCAAATTAAAGGTTATACTTCTGATGATTTTCCAATTATTCCTCAGTTTTCAAAAGAAGAATGTATTGAAATTAGCGCTCAAGAATTAAAAGAAAGCTTGGTAGATGTAGTTGATATTGCAAGTTTATCTCAAATAAGACCAGAAATATCAGGAATCTATTTTGTTTTTAAAAAAGACTCTGTTAATTTAGTGGCTACTGATAGTTTCAGACTTGTTGAAAGAACGGTTAAATCAAATAATTACAAGAATTCTTTTAACGAAGAAATTAAATTTATTTTATCTCAAAAAACAACAAAAGAGGTTATTAATGTTATTCAAGAAAATACTGGTTTAGTAAAAATATATTATTCAGAGTCACAAATACTTTTTGAAACTACTTTGAACGAAGTTGATCATCCAGAAATTGATTTAATTTCAAGGCAAATTGAAGGTAATTATCCAGCGTATAAAGAAATTATTCCAAAAGAATACAAAACAAGAATTATTGTTCCTAAAGATGAACTAGTAAAACAAATTAAATTAGCAGGATTATTCGCTGGAAAAATCAATGAAGTTAAGTTTAAAAATGACGATAAAAATCTAGAAATTTTAAGTCAAGATATTGAACTTGGAGAAAATAGTTCTATTCTTGAAGCAAAAATAGAAGGAGAGACAACAGAAATTTCTTTTAACTACAAATTTATTTTAGACGGAGTTAATCGTGTTAAAACAAAAAATGTTCTTCTTGAGCTTCAAGGCCCTTCAGGAGCGGGAGTAATAAAGGCCGAAGAAGGAATAGATTATATCTATGTGGTAATGCCAATAAAAAGATAAATAATTTTAGTTAAAGAAAAAGCGCTTTATTAAGCGCTTTTTTCTTATTCCTTAATTCCGTCTAAATTAACATCGTAAAGTATTTGATGAGAAAGGAGTTTGTAGTTTATTAAATCTTCGTCATTAAGCCAAAG
>JAQVLU010000006.1 GCA_028703995.1 Minisyncoccota bacterium | reverse complement strand
GTTTAATTTAGAATCATTTTTTATTTCATCAAAGAAACCAACTAAAAAACCTGTAAAGATAATTCCTGTATTCCCTTGAGCCGACATAAGCGCCCCATCAAGAGCAGCTTCCCCCAAGTCTTTAAAACTATTGAATTTTTGTTTAAAAAGAGCTTTTTTAACCCCGCTTAAAGTACAAGCTAGATTGCTTCCTGTGTCTTGATCTGGTACAGGGAAAACATTTATTTTATTAATTTCTTCCTTGTCTCTTTCCACTCTTTCGCAAGAAAAAAGAATCATTTTTTGCAATTGTTTATGCGTTATTTCTTCCATATTATTTTATCTTTTTTTCAAACTTTTTTAAGAATTTTTTAACAATCTCTTGACCACCAAGTCCAAAAGAAAGACCGACGATTAGAACAAGCGTAATTGTTGCACCCATAAAAAGAACTATTACTAGCTCGGGAACAATATTAAGTTGATAAAGAATAGCTAAGATAGCTAAAATCCAAGTAGCTGACGCTATAAAAGAGCCGAGTGAACTTGAATATTTATCTTTTGAATCAAGATAAATAATCTTTTTTGAAAATTCAGCGACAAAAACAGCAATAACAAAAATTACCATAGAAATTAAAATATTTGGATAATATTCTACAATATTTAAAAAGAAATTTGTTAAAACTGGAAAATTTAAAATTTCACTTGAAACCATTAAGGTTATTAAAAGAATATAAAACTCAATAATAATTCCTAAAAAATTAGAAACTTTTACATTCGCCTTATATTTTTCAAAAAATTGTTGCCAACCTAAATTCTTTATCGCTTGATCAAGTCTGATATTAATTAATAATTTTTCTGTGGCTTTGCCAAACTTTTTAGCTAAAAACGCTCCGATAATAAAAACTATTATTACAAAGAATAAATTAACGATTATATTACTGGCGTTAAGCGATATAATTATGTCTTCCATAATTTATAAAATTACTTTTCTTCTATTCTTATCTTACCTTACCATTTGGCATTATGCAACCCTAAAACATAGCCAATCCGGTTAAAGAGTACGTGAATAATAAAGGTTTGGATAAGAATTATAAGCCAAAAATATAGTTCTAAATTTATAAAACCTTGAAGAAGAATAAAAACTCCAAAAACATAATTTGTTTGATCAAAAGGAATAAAAGGAGCGCCTGGTTTTAAAAATAATCTTCTTTTTATAAAAGCAAAAAGCAAATCTCCAAAAGCCACTCCTAAAGAAAAGATAAAACCAAAAAGAAAGGGATTCCAATTTAAATAATCAAAAGAAAGAACCTCATATAAATGAAAAAAGTTATTTAGCTGAAAAAAAAGAACCATTAACAAAGTTCCAATAAAGATTATTCCTAAGAAGCCACGCCAAGTTTTATGAGCTCCAAAAATTTCTTTTTCTTTAATTTTCCTATTGTTATCAATTGGAAAAGACAAACAGTCTAATATTTTAAACCTATTTAAAAGAGGAGGTACAGCATTAGCTAAATAAGCAGGCATAAAAAAGAAAATTGTCGCTAAAATGATTTCAAAACTCATAATTTTAATTCATTATCATTATAAAGACGAGAAATATTTTCCCTATGAGCATATAAAATAATTAAAAAGATAACTATTCCTAAGAGAAAATAAACTAACGAATGGGTATGAAACCAAAAAAGGAAAGGAACAAAAAAGATTAAAGCTACATTATTTAGACTCATCACTTTAATTGTTTTAAGTAAAATTGCCCAAAAAGAAATTAAAACTATTGTTTGCCATAAACCAGCAAAAAAGATCAAAGCTGGTACAATTACCGAAACCCCCTTTCCTCCTTTAAAATTAAGCCAAACAGGAAAAATATGTCCTAAAATTGTAATAATTACAATTAAAGCAATTTCTATTTCTGAGTTTAAATAAGTAAAAGCTAAAAATAAAGGAAGAAATGCTTTAGAAATATCTAACAACGCAACCAAAACAGCCCATTTAGCACCTAAAAACCTAGAAACATTAGTTGCTCCTGTACTTCCACTACCTACTTTTTTGATATCTATTTTGTTTATTTTACCTATCAAATACCCAAAAGGAATGGAACCGATTAAGTATGAAAGTAATAAAAGAATATAAAAGTTCATTAATTCTTTAATATCATTTTTTTATCAACATGTCTATATAATAATTATTTTTAAATAAATTTATTATTGTTATTATTAGGGCGGTGGAATTGTGGAAAACCCTCAAAAAAGCTTTAAAATAAAGAAAAGTTTAAGGGGATAAAATCTTTTTAAAAAAGAGGAGAAAAAAGGACAAATATTTTTTTAAAAAAGAATCCCTCTTTTTTCCACAAATTATCAACACTTTAATCCTCGGTTTTTTTCTTTGTTATAAAAAAGTATTTTGTAGCTTCTATAAAAGCAACACTTAAAAGCCCAACTAGAAGAATAATGAGCCAAGCAAAAATATCTAAAGAAGTTGTTTTTAAAAATGTTTGGAAGAAGGGTAAATAAATAGCAGAAAGACATAATATAAAAACAAATAAACAAGCAAAATTAAGATAAATATTAGAAAAAATGTTTATCTGCCATAGGTTTTTTCTTAAGTTTTTATAACAGAAAATAACAAAGATGGCGTCTATAGACATCATCGCAAAAATAATCGTTCTAACATAATCTAAGTCCATTCCTTGTTTAAAATGAAGAAGATAGAAGGCTATTAAGATAAAAAATTCGTCAATGATTCCCGTAGCAAAAATAAGGACTTTCATTTCTTTTGTCATTAAATTATTTCTTTTAGCAGGACTTCTTTCCATAATGTTTTTTTCTTTTGGTTCAAAAGCAAAAGCCATGCCTGGAAAAGTGTCTTCGATTAAATTAACCCAAAGAATTTGAACTGCTGAAATAGGTAGTGGCCAGCCAAAAACAATAGAAGAAAAAGCAACTAGAATAATAGAAGCAAAAGCATCCGCTAAAGAATGAGAAACAGATTTTCTTAAATTATCAAGAGCAATTCTTCCTTCTTCAATGGTTTTCACAATCGTATTAAAACTATCGTCCAGTAAAACTAAGTCAGAGGCCTCCTTAGCGACTTCTGTGCCTGAGCCTAAAGAAATACCAATGTCTGCTTTTTTAATCGCTGGAGCGTCGTTTATGCCGTCTCCGGTCATAGCAATCACCTTTCCCTTCCTTTGCCAAATATCAACAATTCTTAATTTGTGTCTTGGCTCCACTCGAGCAAAAACTTTAATTTTTCCAATTTTTTCCATTAATTCATTGTCAGTTAAAAGGTCTAACTCTTGTCCGGTTAAAACATTTTCATTTGTTATCTCAAGACCAATTTGTTCCGCCACATTTTTTGCTGTTAAAAGATGGTCTCCTGTAGCTAAAATTGTTTTAATCCCCGCCTTTTTACAAATTTCAATAGATTCTTTAACATCTTCTCTTAAAGGATCAATAAAAGATAAAAGTCCTATAAAATGAAAATCATTGGCAATCTTGTTTAAATCTTTGTTTGTTTTTTTGATTTCTTTACACCCAACACCAACCACTCTCAATCCTTTTTCGGCCAGTCTTTCAATTTCTTTTTCCCAGAGTTCTGCTTTTTTAGACCTTTTTATTATTCTTTCCGGAGCTCCTAAAATATATAAAAACTTTTTGCCTTTTTCTTTCCTTAAAGAAAGTGCGTATTTGTTTTCTGAATTAAAAGGAATTCTTTGTAATTCTTCAATTTCTAAGGTTTTTTTAATGTCAAAATTGCTATCTAGCGCTCCTTTTAGAATTGCGCTTCCTGTAGGAGAACCAACAATATTATTCTTTTCATCAATATAGGCGTCACTACAAAGAACGCTAGCTTTAAGAGTCAATTCACCCTCTTTGCTAATAATATTATTTAATTTCATTTTTCCTTCGGTTAAGGTTTTTGTTTTATCAAAACAAATTATTTGAGTAGAGCCTAAAGTTTCTACAGAGGATAGTTTTCTTATCAAACCTTTCTTCTTTAAAATTCTTTCTCCAGAAAAAGCAAGAATAATGGTAATTACAATAGGAAGAGATTCTGGTATTCCACCAACAGCAATAGCAATAGAGGTCTCAAAGATTTCTAAAGAAGACATATCTCTTAAAAACACTCCGAATAAAAAAATAAGGAGACAACAAGCTCCAATAACAATTCCTAAAAACTTAGAAAAATCAGTAATCTTCTCTTGTAAAGGAGTTTTTGTTTCCTTTGTATTATTTATAAGCTCAGCTATTTTCCCAGCTTCAGTATTAATTCCAGTGGCAACAACAATTGCTTTTCCAACTCCTTCTTCAATGAGTCCACCCATATAAACCATGTTTTTTCTATCTGCAAGTGGAGTTTCTTTTGCTAAAACATCGGGTATTTTTTCTTCAGCTAGCCATTCTCCAGTGAGCATTGCTTCAGAAACTCTTAGATTATTAGCTTCTATAATTCTAGCGTCAGCGGGTATTTTTTGCCCTGCTTTTAAAAGAATAATGTCTCCAACAACAAGATCTTCTTGGTAGATTTCTTTTAAGGCGCCATCCCTAAGAACAGTAGTTTTTGTTTTTAAGGTGTTCTTTAAATTTTTTAAAACATTAGAAACTTTATCTTCTTCAAAAAACCCGAATAGAGCACTAATAATTAAAGCTAAAAAAATAACCGTAGCATCAGTGTAATTTTTTATAAAAAGAGTTAAGATGCCAGCAAAAATTAAAACATACATCAGAGGACTTTTGAATTGGTTTAAGAAAAGAATTATTTTTGAAGTTTCTTTCTTTTCTTTAAAAATATTTTTACCAAAACTTAAAATCCTTCTTGAAACTTCTTCCTTATTTAACCCTTTTTCAAGGTCGCTATCAAGGATTTTTATAACGTTTGTTGAAGAGATATTATGATGTAATTTGTCCATGTTTATGTCCGCATTTGTCCGCGTTTATTTTAATAATTTTTGTCCGCATTCGGACGTTCTTTTTTGTCCACATTTGTCCGCGTTTGTCCACTATTTTGTCCACATTCATGTCCGCATTCGTGAGGTTTTAACCCTTACCATATATACACTTTGTAAAAAAGTGGTCGAATCCGGCAGGTTTTCTTATGTCCGCATTCATGTCCGCATTTGTCCGCGTTTATGTCCGGATTCAATTTTATGTCCGGATTCAATTTTTGTCCGCATTCATGTCCGCATTTAAAGTATAGCATAAAAATAAAAAACAGGAAACATTTTACTGTTCCTGTCTTTTATGGGAATGTCTTTTTAAAGACATTATACCAGCCAGTACTTTTCCTTTGTCATGTCGTCTTCTTTTGAGATGATAGTGTCAATTTCCTTCTTTGACTTTTTAGCCACAGCTTCTAATTGATTATCTTTTAAGAGTCCAAGGCTTAAGGTCCTTTCCTGCAAGTATGTTTTATTATTTTTTTCTGGGTTTTCTAAAACTTCCGCTAATAGTATTTCTAGGATTAACCCAATTGTTTTTGAAGGCTTAATCTTTAAAAGATTAATAATGTCTTCCCCGTTTATTTGGAGCATTTTAACAGAAATAGGATCTTTAGATACTTTTTCTATTAAATATTTCAAATGTCTTAATTTATATGGTTCTGCTTTTGGACAGCCAGAGCCGATTCGGTCACACATTCTTAGCTTAATCAAATCCTCCATATTTTCCATACCAACATTTTTAATCAGTCTTCTTATTGAAGACTCTGTAACCTCAGCTACATTATAGTAGAAAAGATGATATCTTACAAGATTGACAATCTTCTCAATATCTTTTTTAGTAAACTTTAGTCGAGTCAGTATTTTTTTAGTGGCTTTTGCCCCCATTATTTCGTGATTGTAAAAAGTAGCATTTTCTCCTTCCCCTTTTTTGGATTCTGGCTTAGAAACATCATGCAATAATGCGGCTATTCTGATCTGAAAACTGTAATTTTTTTTAACAGCAAAACTTAAGGCTTCTAAATTATGTTCAAAAACGTCATAAATATGGTGTTTATTTTGTTTACAATTATAGCCTTCTTCTAGTTCAGGAATAATATAATGCATTAAACCTGTTTCTTTCAAAAGAAGAATTCCTTTTTTAGCGTTGTCTGAGTTTATAATTTTAACAAATTCATCTCTGATTCTTTCGCTTGATATTTTAGAGAGAAGAGCTTTGTTTTTAGAAATACTAAGAAGTGTTTTTTCTTCAATCTGAAAGCCTTCAGGAAGAGTTGTTACAAATCTAATCGCACGAAGCATTCTTAAAGCATCTTCGTTAAAGCGCTCATCAGGATCTCCGACGGTTCTTATAATCTTTGCTTTTAAATCTTCTTTTCCATTAAACAAATCTATTACTTTTAAAGAACTATCCATTGCCATAGCGTTTATGGTAAAGTCCCTTCTTTTTAAATCTTCTTCAATGTTTTTAGTCCAATCAATATTCTCAGGGTGTCTTTTATCAAGGTAACCTCCTTCAATCCTATATGTTGTTATTTCTAAAGGGTTGTTTTCTATAAAAACTGCTACGGTTCCAAAATCGTTTTCGTAAATAGTTTTAAAATCTTTAAAAATAGCCATGATTTCTTCTGGTTTTGCGTTTGTAGTTAAATCCCAGTCTTTAGGCGTTTTATTAAGAAGATAGTCTCTTGTGCAACCCCCTACTAAAAAGGCCTCAAAACCACCCTTTTTAAGCGAATTAAGAGCTGTTAATACATGAGTTGGTATTTCTATTTTATTCATATTTTAATCCTATATTAAAATGAGCAAGAATTCAATACGTTTGCAAACTTCCTTTGCTTATGTTATTTAGGAAGAAAGCATGTTTGAAATAATACAAAAAATTTTATTTTTAATGGGAGGATCTTTTATTTTCTTTGTTTTATCTTTTTTATTAATTAATACAAATAAAAAATTAAAAGATTTAAATCAAAAGTTCGACTATATTATGTATTTTACAATGTTTCTTGTGCTAATCTTTTCTTTATTCCTTTTAGGTTTTTCTTGGTATATTCCCCTTTTATCTTTAGCCTCTGGGTATTATGTTTATAAATTATTCAATTGACAAAATTATTTAAACTTGATATATAGTAATTAATGTAAATGTCGGGAATTGTTCTCCGACATTTTTGTTAAAATAATAAATAAAGAAAATTAAATATGGATTTTAAAGCATTCACATCGGCTATTAGCCAAATAACAGAAGAAAAAGGACTTAATCATGATAGAGTTCTAGAGATTATAGAACAAGCCCTAGCTTCTGCTTATAAAAAAGAATATGGAGAAAAAGGACAAGTAGTTAAAGCTGTTTTAGACGAAGAAACAGGAAAAACAGATTTTTATAGAATCTTACTTGTTGTTGATCATACTTTAGTATATATGGACGAAGAACAAATCGTTGAATTTGGTTTAACAAAGGCGGAGGCAAAGAAGTTTCTTAAAACAGAGGAAGAAGAAGGAGATATGGAAGGCAAAAGAGCAAAGTTTAATTTAGAAAAACATCTTTTAATTAAAGAAGCAAAAAAAGAGAATAAAGAAATAAAAGTTGGAGATGAAATTAAAACTCTTTTAGAACAAAAAGAAGATTTTGGAAGAATTGCCGCTCAAACAGCAAAACAAGTAATTCTTCAAAAAATAAGAGAAGCAGAAAAAGAAAATGTGATGAAAGAGTTTAAAGACAGGGAAGGGGAAATTGTTTCTGGAATTATTCAAAGAATAGACGGAAGAAACATCTATTTTGATATTGGAAAAGGAATCGGAGTTCTTCCAAAAGAAGAACAGGTGAGAGGAGAGTTCTATAAAGAAGGTCAAAGATTAAAACTTTTTCTATTAAAAGTAGAAGTAACAACAAAAGGACCAAATGTAGTTGTTTCTCGCGCTTATCCTAAATTTATTTCTAAGCTATTTGAGCTTGAAGTTCCTGAAATCAATGGGGGACAAATAGAAATTAAAGCTATTGCTAGGGAAGCGGGTTACAGAACAAAGATCGCGGTAGAGTCAAAAGCAGAAGGAGTTGATCCAATTGGTGCTATGGTAGGGCAAAGAGGGGTTAGAGTTTCTGCGGTTATGTCAGAGTTAGGTGGAGAAAAAATTGATATCATTGAATACGCAGAAGATCCAGCTAATTTTATTATCAATGCATTGTCTCCAGCTAAAATTAGTTCTGTTGAGATTCATGAGAAAAACACTGCTCTTGCTGTTGTCCCTGAAGAGCAACTATCTTTAGCTATTGGAAAAGACGGTCAAAATGTTAGATTAGCAGCGAAATTAACTGGTTGGAGAATTGATGTTCGTGGAGAAAACCAAGAAGAAGCTGTTTCTATTAAAGACGAAGACGAATAATTTTAAAACAAAATGACATACGAAAAAAAACAAGAAAAAAACAAACTTATTTATTCAGTTGTTGTAACAAAAGAAGAATTTGAAGAATACTGCAAAGAAGCTCTTTTGCACATTGGACAAGAAATAGAGCTTAAAGGTTTTAGAAAAGGGCATGTTCCAGCAGAGATTGTTAAGGCAAATGTAGAGCCTTCACATATTTTATCACACGCAGTAGAAGAGTGTATTTCTGCTAAATGGGTTGAAATTGTGAATAAAGAAAACATTGAAGCGATTAAAGAACCTAACATCGAGGTTTTAAAAATGGCGGAAGGAAATCCTCTTGAATTTAAGGCAGAGGTAGAGATCTTGCCAGAAGTAAAGCTTCCTGACTACAAGAAAATTGCTACTTCTGTTCCTAAATCAGAAGCTAAAATAGAGGAAAAAGATTATGAAGGAGCAATTAAATGGCTTTTAGAATCAAGAGCTAAATTTTCTCAAAAAGACGGAGTAGCAGAAAAAGGCGATTTAATAGAAATTACTTACTTTTCTAAAGACTTAGAAGAGAAAAAGGACCGCTTTATTCTTGGTAAAGGACATTTTTTTGAAGGATTAGAGGATGGACTACTTGGCTTAAAAAGGGAAGACCAAAAAGAAATAGAAGTAACTAAAGAAAAAGAAAAGACTTTGATTAAGGTTATTGTTAATTCTATTCAAAAAATGGAAATACCAGAGCTAAATGATGAATTTGCAAAAACAGTTGGCTTTACTTCAGAGAAAGAACTTGAAAAGAATGTTAGAGAAGGGCTTTTAAAAGAAAAAGAACTCTCAGAAAAACAGCAAAGAAGGACTGAAATTTTAGAAAAAATAGCGAAAGAAACTAATTTAGAGGTGCCAGAAACTTTAATTGAAAGAGAAAATCAAGGATTATTGAACAATTTAAAAGAAAGAGTTTCTTACGAATTACAAATAACTTTTGAAGAATATCTTAAACAAGTTAAAAAAACAGAAGAACAAATAAAGAAAG
Source organism: Minisyncoccota bacterium (assembly GCA_028703995.1). Classification (GTDB taxonomy): domain Bacteria; phylum Patescibacteriota; class Minisyncoccia; order Minisyncoccales; family Minisyncoccaceae; genus JAAZMU01. Next base: position 6,917 of record JAQVLU010000006.1, on the reverse strand, counting down.
AGTTTGAAAATGTGGCTAAAGAAAGAGTAAAAGGTTTTTTGATTCTTCATCAGATTGAAAAACAAGAGAATATTGTTGCTTCTGAAGAAGAAGTCAACAAAAAAATAGAAGAAATTGCCTCTCAGTATGGAGATAAGGAAAAGACAGCCTCTGAAATGAAAAATTCAAATGCTCGGTTCTATGTAGAAGACGAAATTAAAAGAGAAAAGATTTTTAATATTTTAGGTTGTTAATTTTTTCAAATTAAGGTATAATAAAAATATGAACTTAATTCCAACAGTAATTGAAAAAACTAATTTAGGAGAAAGAGCTTATGATATTTATTCTAGACTCCTTAAAGACAGAATTATTATGCTTACAGGAGAGATAGATGATACAGTAGCTAATTCAATTGTGGCACAACTTCTTTTCTTAGCTTCAAAAGATTCAAAAACAGATATTCAATTCTATATTAATAGTCCCGGAGGTTCTGTTACTGCAGGAATGGCTATCTATGACACAATGCAATACATCAAATGTGATGTTTCTACGGTTGCGATCGGAATGGCTGCTTCTATGGGGGCAACTCTTTTAGCCTCAGGGGCAAAAGGGAAAAGATATGCGCTTCCTAATGCAGAAATACTATTACATCAAGTTTTAGGTGGAGCAAAAGGACAGGCTTCAGAGGTAGAGATTGCTGCAAAGCAAATTATAAAGATAAAGGAAAAGATGAATAGAATCTTAGCAGAGAGGACAGGGCAACCTTTTAAAAAAGTAGAGCAGGATACAGATAGGGATTTCTACTTGACTGCCGAAGAAGCAAAAGTTTATGGAGTTATTGACGAAGTTATTAAACAAAAAGTATAATAATAAGTAAAAATAATTTTATGCCATCAATAGAAAAAAGCAAAGACCAAAAAATAGATAATAAAAAAATCATTTTGATTTCTATTATTATTGTTGCGTTAATCGGAGGAATAATAGTTTTTCTTAATATAACAAAAGAGAAAAACTTAAATTTAGAAGTTTATGCTCCAATTCCTGAAGCATCAATGGAAATTGGTGTAGTAGGTAATTTAGAGATCGGGGAATCCATTGAAAATGTTAACCCAGAAGCAATTGAAAACCCAGTAAGACCAATCAACGAACCTATCCCAGCAGACATTTTTAATACTTCGGGAACAATTTTAAATATTCAAGGTAATAGTATTATTGTGAGAGGAATAGGAACTAATTTTGACGATCAAATCAAAAGAGACCTAGTTGTTTTAATAAACGAAGGGACTTATGTCAACGGAGTTTATGGAGATGCTGAATACTTCAAAAAGAGTTTAAAAATAGGGGACAATGTATCTATTGAAGCTCCTTATAATATTCATGGTAAAACAGAGTTTTTAGCGAAATATATTAATATAATAAAAGAATAAAAATATGGAAACATTAACATTAATCATTCTAGGAGTAGTAGCAATAGCGATCATTTTTTTCATTGCTACATATAATAGTTTCATAGTTCTTATCAATAGAACTAAAGAGGCTTGGGCAGATATAGATGTCCAATTAAAAAGAAGATACGATTTAATTCCTAATCTAGTAGAAACAGTAAAAGGTTATGCTACTCACGAGAGAGAGGTTTTTGAAAAAGTTACAGAGGCAAGATCTCAAGCAATGCAAGCTGAAGGATTAAAAGAAAAACAAGAAGCGGAAAATGTTCTTTCAGGAACTCTTAAATCATTGTTCGCAGTTTCTGAAAATTATCCAGAATTGAAAGCTTCAACTAATTTTCTAGAGCTTCAAAGAGAATTAACAGACACAGAAGATAAAATCCAAGGAGCGAGAAGATTTTATAATGGAAATGTTAGAGATTTAAACATTAAGGTAGAAACATTTCCTTCTAATGTAATTGCTTCTGTCTTTGATTTCAAAAAGATGGACTTATTTGAACTAGGAGACGAAAAACAAAGAGAGGCAGTAGAAGTTAAATTCTAATGGCAACAGTATACGATCAAATTAGCTCAAACAATAGGAAAGCTTTCTTCCTTATATTTTTCTTCCTTATCTTCGTAATTTTTATAGGGTGGGTTTTTTCTTATGTTTATGACAATGTTTTCATTCTTTACTTTGCAGTCATTCTAAGTAGTGTAATGTCTTTTATCAGTTATTATGAGTCAGATAAGATTGTTTTAACAATGTCTTCAGCCGTTGAGGTTAAAAAGAAAGAAGATTCTTTAGAGCTTTATAGAATTGTGGAGAATTTAGCGATTACCGCTGGGATCCCGACTCCTAAAATATATATCTTAGAAGAAGGACAACCAAATGCTTTTGCGACTGGAAGAGATGAAAAGCATGCTGTTATAGCAGTAACTAGAGGGCTTTTAGAGACTCTTAACAAAAGAGAGCTTTCTGCTGTTATTGCTCACGAAATGGCTCACATTAAAGGAAAAGATGTTTTAATTGGTTCTATTGTGGTGGTTCTTGTTGGAATTATCGCTATTCTATCAGACACTTTTATGAGAATGTTCTTTTTTAGCGGAAGTGATAGCGATAACAAAAATCCAATTTTTATAGCTCTTGGAATTGTTGGAATAATTTTAGCCCCTATTGCTGCAACTTTAATTCAACTTGCAGTTTCAAGAAAACAAGAGTTTAAAGCAGATGCTAGTTCTATCCTCCTAACAAGAGATAAAGAAGCTTTAATTTCTGCTTTAATTAAAATTTCTTCAAACAGAACTCCTCTAAAAAAAATAAATAACGCTACTGCGCATTTATATATTTCATCACCTTTTAAGGGAAAAGTTGAATGGTATAGCAAAATTTTTATGACTCATCCTCCTGTTGAAGATAGGGTTAAGGCTTTAGAAAACCTTTAGGATCTTTTAAAAAGTCGCCTATTTTGAAATAGGTTACTTTTTTGCAATTTCTGCACTTAATTTCTATTGTTGCTTCTTTAAATTCTCCCTTAAAGAGAAGTTTGTTGCAAGATTCGCATCTATATTCTTTAAGCATATTTTTAAAGTATAGCAGAAGAAAAAGAAAGGTAAACTATTGACTTTGTTAGGAAAGTGTTTTATAATATGAATATGTTTAAAAAATACATTATTATTTTTTTATTATTTCTTACCTTACCATTATTTAATGCGGAGGCAGCTTCATATGTTAAAAATGGTAGTATCTATATTCCCGATAATGCTTATCTAAACTTTACAGCTGACGGATATCTTTGTAATTCAGGATATGTTGATAGGGGTGGTTTTTGTGAAAAAATTAGCGTGCCAGAGAACGGAATTTTTGTTGAAAAGTTTAATTATTGGGTTTGCAAGTCAGGATATGAAAAGAAAGGAAATGTTTGTATTAAAATATATATTCCCGAAAATGCTACTTTGTCTGGAAGTGATTTTATTTGTAATTTAGGATACAAAAGAGAGGGAAACTCTTGTACTAAGATAGTTTCTTCTAATGTTTATTTAACTCAGGGAGAATGTCCTTATGGTTACAAAAAAAATGGTTACACCTGTACTCAGTTATTTATTGATTCAAATGCATATTTTACTGCAAACGGACATGATTTTGCTTGCAAGCAAGGATATTTCAAAACAGAAACAGGTTGCGTAAAAGTGAATGTTCCCGCTAATGCTTACTTAACAGAAAATGGTACGGCTTGGGCTTGTGAATATGGATACAAAAATATGGGGAACTATTGTTTAAAGATTTCTCTTCCTTCTAACGCCTATTTTATAAATAGTGCCGGAACAGAGTGGGCTTGTCTTTATGGGTATGAAAAGAAAAACAATCGCTGTGAAAAAAGACATCTTCCTTCTAATGCTCACTTTGATTCTAGTGGAAGTTATTGGTTATGCAACTATGGATATAGAAGCAACGGAACTTATTGTGAAAAAATGAATATTACTAATGGATATATTAATAAATACAATCAAGTTATTTGTAATATAAATTATTATTATAATGGGAAAGATTGCGTTTTTTAAAAAATAAAACATTAAACCCTTGTATTTTCAAGGGTTTTTTGATAAACTAAAAATACAATTAAAAATAACTTTGAATTTTTGGTAAGCAAACCAGACTTTCAATCAAAAATATGGAAGGAATAACCCAAGTGATAGTTACTTCTCTTCTGTTTGCTTTAGGTGGTGTTATTGGATATTATATCAGACAATCAATAGCGAGAAAACGTGCAGGATCAATTGAATCAGAACTCCAAAGACGACTGGAACAAACAAAGAAGAACGCGGAAGAGATAATTACAAAAGCGAGAGAGAAAGCAGAGAAGCTAGAGGCTACTTCAAAAAATGAGTTTGAAGAAAGGCAAAAGCTAGTAATAAAGGCAGAAGAAAGAGTTTTTAAGAAAGAGGAAGTCTTAGATGAAAAAGAAAAGAAGGTTTTAAAAGAAGAAGAGGACTTAAAAGTAAAGATAGAAAAAGTCAGAGAGATAAAAACAGAGATTGAAAAAATTAAAGAGAACTGCGTTTCTGAATTAGAGAAGGTGGCTCATTTAAAAAAAGAAGAGGCTTTAGAAAATTTAATTAAAAAAGCAGAAAAAGAATATTCGGCTGATCTTGCGGGAAGAATCAGAAAACTTGAATTAAGAGGCGTTGATGCTTATGAGACAAAAGCAAAAGAAATATTAGCAACCGCCATTCAAGGATATGCCATTTCTCAAGCAACAGAGATAACAACTAGTACGGTTGTTATTACAAACGACGATATCAAAGGAAGAATTATTGGAAAAGAGGGAAGAAACATTAGAGCTTTTGAAAAAGTTACTGGAGTAGAAGTCATTGTAGACGAAACCCCAGGATCTGTAATGATTTCTTGTTTTAATCCTATTAGAAGAGAGGTTGCTAAAATAACTTTAGAAGCTTTAATAAAAGATGGAAGAGTTCAACCAGCAAGAGTTGAAGCTGAATATGAAAAAGCGCAACTATTCTTAGCTAAAAAAATTAAAGACGCTGGAGAAGCTGCTGTTTATGAAGCGGGAGTACTCGATCTTCCCGATAAATTGGTTAGAGTGTTAGGAAGATTGCAATATAGAACTAGTTATGGGCAGAATGTTTTAGCTCATTCAATAGAAGTTTCGATGCTTGCGAGTGCTATTGCTTCAGAACTTAACCTAGATGATGCTCTTTGCAAAAAAGCAGGATTGCTTCATGATATTGGAAAAGCCCTTGACTATCAAGTAGAAGGTTCTCATACTGATATTGGTGGAAAAATATTAGAGAAGTTTAATATTAAGCCAGAAATTATTTCAGCCGTTAAATCTCATCATGAAGAATATCCTTACGAAAGCGTTGAAGCTAGAATTATTCAAATAGCGGATCAAGTTTCAGGAGCAAGACCAGGAGCAAGAAAAGATACTTTAGAAAATTATTTAAAAAGATTAGGAGACTTGGAAGATATTGCTTTAGCTTTTGAAGGAACAGATAAAGCTTACGCGATACAAGGAGGAAGAGAGGTTAGAATTTTTGTTAAAGCCGATAAGGTAAATGATTATGAGGCTCAGAAATTAGCCAAAGATATTGCTTCAAAAATTGAAGAAGAGTTAAGGTTCCCAGGAGAGATCAAGGTGAATGTGATAAGGGAAACAAGAATAATTGAATATGCTAGATAGTAAGCATAAAAAGGTCGTAATTAATAATTAATTAAAAAAAATAACAATATGGCAAAAGCTATTTCAAAAGATGCTTTATCAGATGCAATTGTAAAAAAGACAGCTGTTTCAAAAAGAGTTGCAACAGATGCTTTAAATGCAATCATCGATGAGGTTACTACTACTCTTGCAAAAGGAGGACAAGTAACTATTACAGGTTTTGGAACTTTTAAGGTTTCAAAAAGAGCAGCTAGAACAGGAAGAAATCCTAAAACTGGTGAAGCTCTAAAGATCCCTGCAATGAAGGTTCCAAAGTTCAAGGCAGGAAAAAGTTTAAAAGATGCTGTTAAATAATTAATTATTTACACTATACAAAAAGACGCTAGAAATAGCGTCTTTTTTTTGACTTTTAAATTTACAAATGTTAAAATACTTTTAAGTATTATTAATAAAAAATTAAAAAATATGAGATATAAATTTTTAGTTATCGGAGTAGCATTTTCAGTGTTATTTTCTTGTTTTATTAGTGTAAAAGCTCAGGCTCAAACTTTGTCATTTACACCAACTAATTCTTCGTGCAATCTCCAGAGTCTTTCTAGTTGTGATAGGAATGATTTGATAATGTTGCTTATTCAACTTATTCTACAAACTATGAATCAGCCTGTTGTTGAAACACTTCCAGATTTATATGTGGGCGATATACAATACGAGAACGGTAAAATGGCAATAAAGATAATGAATCAAGGAGGGGTAATAGATCTTTGTAAAGAGAATATATACGTAGAAGTAGCCAACTTAAATGCAGGTGTTTGGTTAACTTATCCGCTTAGATGTGAAAATAAAGAACAATTGATAGATATTAATAATCCTTTCCTATATCGTCTAAATATTTATAATAGCCTTAAAGTTGAGGAAGGACATAATTTAAGTGTAAAATTAGATTATCACAATACAATAAAAGAATCTAATGAAAATAATAATGAGTTAAAAACAACATTTAATACATATAAAAATTACGAAAATAAGGTTTTGTATCCAACAGCTGGAATTTTTATAAGTAGTAATATTGATATTAAGTGGCAAGGAGCAAAAGATACAAGACACATTATAGAAGTAGTGTCAGAAAATGGTACAGGATGGCACCTTTCATACGATGCGAAGACAGACTCTAATGGTTTTGGAAAATTTATTTGGGATATTAATTCTTTAGGTACTGAATATGGAAAGTTTAAAATTAGAATAGAAAGTCAAGATGCAACAAATAAATATTCAATAGATTCTGGTTATTTTACAATAGAAGAAGATGTTGTTGAAAAAATTTTATACCCAACAG
>JAQVLU010000036.1 GCA_028703995.1 Minisyncoccota bacterium | reverse complement strand
TAATATGAATATACAATCACGCCTAATAATAATTCATTAGGATATACATAGATCTGGGTCTTAAAGCCTGGATCTATTTTTTTTATATAAAAAAACCGATTATTTCTAATCGATTTTTTAATTTCACTTTTGCTTTCAATTAATTAAGTCTTTGGTTAGTTCCTTTATCGAAATCTTTTTAAAACTAACCTTTATCTTTTTAGCTTTACTATTTTCAACTATTTCAAACATTTTCTTAACCTTTGGACACATTTTTTCAAAAATAATCTCAATTTGCTTTAAAGATAATTCTTTTTTTAGTAAAATAAATTCGTGAGCTGCAGACCTAGAAATCAACTCAATTTTATCAAAATTAAAAACAACAGCACTTAGTTTGTCCTTCAAAATTTGCTCCTTCATTTCCGTTACGTCTTTTCTTAAGGCAACAAAACGAGAAAACTTGTTATAAAGATTTATTGTTTTCATAAACTAGTTATTCGTTCTTTAAATTATTTAAACTTTCAACAAGCAAATGTACTGTTGTTGAAGGATTTTGTTTTGCAAAAGAATCTCCCTTATCATACCCTTCTAATAGCCTAACTGCATTTCTAATGGCATCTACTTCTTTTTCTTTTATGTAAGGATAAATATTAAGTTTTTTTACATATTTAATCTTTTTATCCCCCGTAATTTTCTTTAAATTTTGTGTTATTTTATTATTATAATCTTTTCTTAATATTGCTGAGTCTAAAGGGATAAAATGCATTAAAAACCACACTTCAAAACATTCGTTTGAATAAGCGACTTTTAAACCTCTAGCTTGAGCTTTTATTATAGCATCATCAAATTTTCTTTCGTAATCATCTTTATCAAAAACAACCCAGTACTCATCGAGAGTGGTGTCAATCTTTTTTTCCAACACCAAGTTCACAAGACTTAAAGTGTTATAACCTGTTCCTTTTATTATAACACCACTTCTTCTAAGTTTATCATTAATTTCTTCTTTTTTAGCTTTAAAATAAATACTTTCGGTCTTTGTACCTTCTGAAAAAATATAAATATTCTTATTTTCTCTCCTAATTTCAGATTTTCTAACTAAAAGTCTTTTTTTCATCTATTCATCTTCAAATTTAATAAAAGGAATAGCTCCAAATCTTCCTTCGAGATATTTCTTAGAAAAATCAACATCGTTTCTTATTATCTTAAACTCAGATAAAGAAAATAAGTTTCCAGCTCCGAATTCATCTTTTTCAGTAAACCAGAACTGCTCTTTGTTGAATTCTTTGTCGGCAAGTAAACTAGTATCATGAGTTGTTACCACAAGTTGCGCATTATTAGGATTTTTATTCTCAAATAAATGAATAATAAATTTTGTTAAATATGGATGAAGACTGTTATCAAACTCATCGATAAATAAAACTTTTCCTTTTTCTAAGGTATCAATAACTGGTCCAAGTATGTTGAAAAATTTTCTTGTTCCTAAAGATTCTTCGCCAATATTAAATCTATGAAATCCAACTTGGTCCCCCTTTGGAGAGAATTTTTTATGATTGAAAAAAATTGTATCAATTTCCTCTGGAATGTTAATATTTTTAAGACCACTAAATTGCTCTTTTACTTTTTCTGATAATTTAACTTTTTCAATTTCTCCACTATCTATACAAAAATCAGCTTCTTTTAAATAGTCTATAACCTTTTCTTTAAATTCAGAATTATCATCGAACAACTTCATCGTATAACCACTATAAGAATTGTCCTTGAATCCATTTAGAATATTTACATCATCAAATCCTTTGATTATTTTTGTGGCAAACTCGTTATTCCATTGCCCTGCCGCAGACAGGAACAAAGCTTCTTTCTTTGTTTTAGCTATCACATCCTGACTCTTTTTAAGATCTAAATATAATTTAATTTTTTGATTCTTCCTTGCCAAATATGGTTTTTCTTCTCCTGATTTTAATATTTTTGACAACTCTTCTGTAACAAATCCTTCTTCGCCAAAAGAAAAACTGTACCTAAAAGTTTCCTTGTCTAAGGAAAAAATAACTTCGAAAAAAGATGGTTTTTTGTTGTTTTCCGATAATAAAAATGGTGTATAGTATATTTTTCTCCCAGGATTTGTTGAAGTCAAAATTTCTTTTTTTATTAAGTAAAATCCATCCAATAAAGTGCTCTTTCCAGAAGCGTTTGGTCCATAAATTAAAGAAGTTTTTAAAAGCTTCCTTCCATTTTTCTCAAAGGTATGATTACTTTTATGCGCAAGCATAGAAAAAGTAACCCTTTCCTTAAAAATCTTATAATTTTCGATTGAAAACTCTATAATTGATATTGGCATAATTTTGTAAATTTTTTACTAAAAGTACCTGAATAATATCATTAATCTTCAAAAAATGCAAGTCTTTTTGTAAAAATTATACAAAATACTCAGTTTTTAAATCCTATATTTCTAAAAAACAAGATGGGCTTTCTGATATTTTTTACTTTTAATGCATTGCAAACATCAGGAATCTTGTTAAAAATTTTATCTTTGTCTTTAAACATTTCATCAGAGAATACCCCCAAACCATTCGCTTCTGCGTGAGCAATAATATAAGTATCGGTTGTAGATTTTCCTGTATTTTGATCAATCATATTGTAAAGATTATTAATTTCAACGCCCCTATTCCTATCTTCGTCAGAAATCTTTGTTGTCAAACCCTTTTCCTTTTGTTTTTTGCACCAATTGAATAAATTTTTTTCCCACTTAATTTCACTGACAACAACGTCTAATAACACCCATTTCCCCAACAAAAGGGTCTCTTCCATTTTTTCCCAAAAAAAACTATTTACTTCTATAGGAATCCACTTCTCAAATTTCATTAAAATATTTGTATCAAGAATATATTTTACAAGGTTAGAACTCTTCATATCTTTTCAGGAGAAAATAATAGTAATCTTGTAGCTTCAGTGTAACCCATTTTATCACTAGCATAATTTTCATAAACAATTTTGTTAAAAAGAGAACCGTTCGAATCTTTCATAGAATTAATATAATTTCCTGAGACACTTTTGCTTTCATTCTTTTTTAAAATAGCAATATTCGTATCATTATTAATTTTTTGCTCTAAATAACTCTCATCCTCAGCTCTTATTCTTTTTAAACTTTTTAAACGATAAAAAACGAAAAGTTTGCTAATCTTGTAAGTTAATGCAAGAGCACTGATTCCCTCTTCGCCATAAAAACGATTTTCAATCTCCTCTTCTGGTAAAAGAAGCTCAGCGGCCGTTTTATTGCAAAAAACTTCTTCTTTATCAGTGTTTTTGTCTCTGAAATCTACATTAGAAATTGATTCACTTTTTCTGAAAAAATGAGCTAATTCATGAGCAAGTGAAAAAATCTGTGCCGATTTTGAATCTTTCCTATTTAAAATAATAAAAGGAGTATAATCGTTTGCAATAAAAAGACCCCTCATCGCTTCTACGCTAATTTTATGATAAGATAATGTTTTTCCTATAAAAATACCTTTATTCTCTGCTTTTTCAATATAATATTTTAAAGGATCTTTACAATAGCTAGAAGTCTTTTTTACTTCTTCTATTTCAATTTCAAGACTTTTAGCGATTAATTCTGCTAATTTTTTTGGATCATTAATATCTTTTCCTAAACCCTGAAGCTTGTTTTTAATTAAACCAGCTTCTTTTACATATTTTTCAACCCATCTTTGCCTAGTTATAACAATATTGATAAGTTTTAAAACGTCTTTATCATCTTCTTTAGTAAAAGATCCTTTACGATAATCTTTAACAGCTCTTTGCTTCTCAATTGGCTTTTCTGAAAAAAGTAAAAATTCTGATATATTATAAAACTTCGCAAGTTTTGATACTTGGACCCATGTTGGCAAAGATTCTCCTTCTTCCCATTCAGCGACTAAATTTCTTTTTACTTTAGAAATTTTTTTGGAAGCCTCAAAAGAATCTATTCCTGCATTCTCTCTAGCAATTTTTAGATTTTCCTTATTTATAAAATTAACTTTTCCCATTTGACTATATTTTACAAAGAAAAATATTTTAAGTCAATACGAAGTCTTGTACAATACAACATGAGCCTCAAATGAAAATCGTTTTCTAATACAAGATGAGCATGAAAACATGCTCATCTTGATTAAACGTGTAAACCAGAACATTATTATTGCGCTCTTCTTGCCTTAACAGACAATGTGC
>JAQVLU010000035.1 GCA_028703995.1 Minisyncoccota bacterium | reverse complement strand
CAAACAGGGGCAGGGAAAACTGATCTAGGGATTAAACTTGCGAAAGAATTTAATGGAGAAATAATTTCTGCTGACTCAAGATTAGTTTACAAGGAAATGAAGATTGGAACAGCAAAACCTAAAAAAGACAAAGGTAAAGGTTTTTTTGTAGAAGGAATAAAACATTACTTAATAGATATAGTTTCATTGAAAGATGAGTATAACGTTGCTTTATACAAAAAAGACGCTGAGAACGCAATTAAAGACGTTTTAAGTAGGGGAAAGGTTCCTTTCCTTGTTGGAGGAACTGGTCTATATTTATCAGCCATAACCGAGAACATTTCTTTTCCTAAAATGCAACCTAATTTAAAATTAAGAAAAGAGTTAGAAGCAAAAACAAATGAAGAGCTTTTTGAGATGTATAAAAAAATAGATGGGAAGGGGGCAGAAATAATTGATTCTAAAAATAAAAGAAGGCTTGTAAGAGCAATTGAAGTTTCAAAAGAAGAAGGCTTTTTTAAGAATACAAAAAATAAACCTAAGTTTGATATTTTAGAGCTTGGAATTATGGTAGGAAAAGAAGAACTTCAAAAAAGAATCAATAAAAGAGTTGATAGTATGATTAAAGAAGGCCTTGAGAAAGAAGTTAAAAAGTTACCCAAGAAAAATCTTTTATTAGAAACAATTGGTTATAGGGAATGGAAGGAATACGAAGGAGAAGAAATAATAGAAAGAATTAAAATTAACACTTTTAAATTTGCTAAACGTCAGATGACTTGGTTTAAGAGAAATAAAAATATTAAATGGGTTAAGAATTACACAGAAGCAAAAAAAGAAATTAAAAAATCCCTCAAATAAGAGGGATTTTTATATTAATCAAGAATGCAATTTTTTTTGAAATATTCAAACTCTTCGCATTTTTTTCCTTCATTAGAAACACAATATCTTATATTATCTTCTATAATTATTTTATTTCCCTGACTTATACAATAGTTTGAAATTTCGCTTTCTTCTTTTAATGATTGTATTTTTAAAATAGCATCTTCGCTTAATTCAATATTATTTATCGCATCTTCTAGCTTAACATTTCCAGCAAGTATCTCAAGTGCATATTTTTCTAATTTTTGCTTATCTTCAGCAGAAAAAGTAGAAACTTTATCTAAAATTTCTTCAGGAGTTAATCCAAGTGAAGAAGCTTTTTCGGTGGCTATTTTTAAGATATCATTTTCATTATTGACTAATTTTAATAAATCAGTTTCTTTTAAAACATTACTAAAGTTATCAGAATTGATTCTATTTAAAACTTGAATTGTTTTTTCTTCTCCTAGATTTTGAAGTTTTTCTTCTATCTTATTTTGAACGGTTTTAGTGTCTGCTATTTTTAAAGAAGTTGCCGTATATTCATCAACAACATTATTTTTTATTTCTTCAATTTTATTAATTTTATCGCTCCTAATATTAGTTTTTAAATCTTCTAACCTTTGTTCTTGTTCAATCATTTTAGAAGTTATGTTTTCCAAAACTTGTTCCTTTTTTTCTTGAGTTAAAGTTGATGCTTTTTCTTGAATTTTCAAAACAGCATCTTTATACTTGTTTAAATAATTTTCATAATTAGGATTGTTTGGATTTTCTTCTGCTATTTGTTCAATTTCACTTAGCTTCTCTTCTGCTACTTTGATTCTTAATTCAATTTTTTTATTAACATCAAAAGTTAAAAAGTCTTGAATCTCTCTTCCTAAGTCTTTAAAAAAGTAGAAAGGATTACTTGGTAAAATATTATTTTGAGCAGCATTGGCCGTGCCTGCCAAAAATGAAAATGAAATACTTAATATTAAAGCGATAATGATTTTTTTATTCATATTTTTAATTGTTATTATTAATAAAATCTTGAATAGACATTTCTCCTAAATCTTCATTTCCTCTTTTTCTTACACTAACCGTATTATTTTGTTTTTCTTTATCTCCTACGGTTATAATGTAGGGAACTTTAGATTTAGCAGCGTCTCTAATTTTTTTTGAAACAGTTTCATTTTCATCCCTAATCTCTACTCTTACACCCTGAAGTTCTTCTTTTACTTTGTAAGCATACTCTTTATGGTTTTCACTTACAGGAATAATCGCAACTTGAACTGGGGCAAGCCAGAAAGGAAAGTTTCCCGCATAATGTTCTGTTAAAATACCAATCATTCTTTCAAAACTTCCGAAAATAGCGGCGTGAAGCATAACTGGAGTTTGTTTTTCTCCAGCTTCATTGATGTATTCACATTTAAATTTACTTGGAAGTTGAAAATCTAATTGAATTGTTGCTACTTGCCAAGATCTTCCTAAGGCGTCTTTAATATTAATATCTATTTTAGGTCCATAGAAAGCACCGTCTTTTTCTTTGAGTCCGTAATTAATATTTTGTTTTTTCAAAACATTTTTAAGATCTTCTTCGGCCTTATCCCAAGTTTCAATTTCTCCCATAAAATCATCTGGTCTAGTTGATAGAAAGAAATTAGGTTCAATCTTTAAAGCACTGTAATATTCGTTTATCATTTTTATTAATTTTGAAATTTCCTCCTCAACTTGATCCTCTCTTAAAAAGACATGAGAATCGTCTTGAGTTATTTCTCTTACTCTAAAGAGTCCATTTAATTCACCAGACTTTTCATTTCTCATTACGTGTCCAATTTCAGTGTATCTAATTGGAAGGTCTTTGTATGATCTTTGTTTTGTTTGAAAGATTTGGATATTGAAAGGGCAGTCCATTGGTTTTAAACAATAGATTTCTTCTTCAACATTAACAAGGAACATATCGTCTTTATAGTGGTCCCAGTGACCAGAAGTAATCCATAAATTGTTTTTAGCTATTTGAGGAGTTTTTATTTTTTCATATTCATACTCTTTTCTAATTTTTTGTCCAAACTTTTCAAGAATATCCCAAATAATCATTCCTTTAGGGTGCCAATAAACACAACCAGGAGCTTCAGGGTGAAAAGAGAAAAGATCTAATTCTTTTCCAAGTTTTTTATGATCTCTTTTTTCAGCTTCTTCTAGTATTTTTAAATACTCATCTAGCTTTTCTTTATTTTCAAAAGCAAATCCATAGATTCTAGTAAGCATAGGTCTTTTTTCATCTCCCTTAAAGTAAGCTCCAGCTACTTTATTTAATTTAAAAGAGTTAGGATTAATTTCTTTTGTATTTTCAATATGAGGTCCAGCACAAACATCTATAAAATCTCCTGTTTTATAGATTGAAATGTTTTCGAGCTCTTCAATTAATTCTAATTTGTATGGTTCGTTCTTAAACATTTCTTTAGCTTCCTTCTTTGAAATTTCTTTTTTCTCAAAAGTAAGGTTTTGCTTAACTAAATGTTTCATTCTTTTTTCAATTTCCTTCAAGTCTTCTTCGGTTATTTTTAAATTTTCAAAATCATAATAGAAACCATTTTCAATTGCTGGTCCAAATCCTAGTTTAACTTGAGGATATTTTTCTTTTATTGCTATCGCTAAAATATGCGATAGGGAATGTCTAATATTTTCTTCTTTGTTCATATTTTTAGTTTTTAATTAATTCTTCTGCTTCGCTAGCAATTATTTTCGGAGAGCCATCTTTTACGTCTGCTCTTCCGGTTATAAATAAGATTTTATTTTCTTTAAATATTTCAGGAACTTGATTGTATAAGGAAGGGAAGATAATAACTTCAATTTTGTCACTTAAATCTTGAACCTTTATAAACATCATCGTTTCTCCTTTTTTTGTTAAAATCTTTTTCGTTTCTACAATTATTGCTCCAATAGAAAGACTATCACCTTGAATTATTGGTCTTTCAAAACCGTTCCTCGTTTGGCCTTGCGTCAAATCATCATTAATTTTTTTTATCTTTACCGCTCTTTGTTCTAAAAAATTCCTGTATTTTTCAAGAGGATGTCCAGAGACATATAGGCCTAATAATTCTTTTTCCCATTCTAGTTTTTCAGCAGAAGTTGCTTTATCAGTTTCTTCTAAAATAATTTTAGGAGTACTAGCAAATAAATCAAAAAGTCCTGTTTGAGCAGTGTTTTTTTGAGATTGATTTTCACGAGACCAAGAAATGATTTTTTCTAAATTAAAAAGAAGTTTTTTCCTTTCTTCAAGATCGTCAAAAACCCCAGCTTTAATTAAACTTTCCATTGTTTTTTTATTAATAACTTTTGCGTCAGTTCTTTCTAAAAAGTCAGGGATTGATTTATATGGACC
>JAQVLU010000034.1 GCA_028703995.1 Minisyncoccota bacterium | reverse complement strand
ATTACGACAAAGTTAAAATCTAAGTACAAATTTATTTGTACTCTTTTTTTATTAAGCCCCTTGAAAAAAGATTTCACTTCTGTTATTATTTTAAATAAGGAAAAACAAAGAAGAGATTATTATTGATTTGGATCTAAAGTACTTGACCAAACGGATTTTTTTTGTTATCTTTCAAATATCGTACAAATACACATGGTGCAAAAAGAAGAAAAATTTAAAAAAGATGGCGTTGTTAGTGAAAGTCTCCCTAATGGTTTTTTTAGAGTTAAGCTTCAGGAAGGAGGAGATGAGGTAATGGGACATTTAGCTGGAAAATTAAGAATTAATAAAATAAAGATACTTCCAGGAGACAGGGTAGTTATTGAAATGACTCCATATGATAATAAAAGAGGTAGAATAATTTTTAGAAAAAAATGAAAGTAAAAGCTTCTGTAAAAAAAATTTGTAATAATTGTAAAATCGTTCGTAGAAAAGGACGTGTTTATGTGATTTGTTCAACAAATCCTAAACATAAGCAAAGACAAGGATAAGAATAAATATTTATGCCAAGAGTTTTAGGAGTACACATTCCAGACGAAAAAAAAATAGAATTCGCGTTAACCTATGTTTTCGGAATAGGGAGAACTTTATCTAAGAAAATTTTAGAAGAAGCAAACATTTCTCTAGATAAGAAAGCAAAGGATTTATCTCAGGAAGAACTTAATAAAATTAAGGAAGTTGTTGAAGCTAGCTATTTAGTAGAAGGAGATTTAAAGAGAGATGTGATGATGAATATCAAGAGACTTAAAGATATTAGCTCTTGGAGAGGTCACAGACATTCAAAAAGACTTCCTGTAAGAGGACAAACAACAAGAATTAATAGCAGGACGGTAAGAGGAAATAAGAGAGCTACTGTTGGTTCAGGAAGAAAGGCAGCTCCTTCACCAAAATAATAATACTATGGGAAAAAAACATATAACACAACAAACAAAAGAAGAGATGATAAAAGAGGGTGAGGCTTTAGAAAAAGTACTTACTTCTGATGCAGAAAAAGCTATTTCAAAGAAAGCATCAAGAGAGGGCGCTTTCTATATTTATAGTTCATACAACAACACTATCATTACCTTAACAGATCAGTTAGGAAATGTTTTAGATTCAAGATCAGCTGGAAGAATGGGATTTAAAGGAAGTAAAAAATCAACTCCTTTTGCTGCTTCTAAGGTATCTGAAGCTTTAGGACAAATTGCTGAAAAAATTGGAATTAAAAAAGTTAAAGTATTTGTTAAGGGTGTTGGTTCAGGAAGAGAATCAGCGGTAAGATCAATCGCTAACCAAGGATTTGAAGTATTATCAATTAAAGACACAACTCCGATTCCACACAATGGTTGTCGTCAGAGAAAACCTAGAAAATTATAATAAAGATATATGATAAAGCAATCTAAATGTAAAATTTGTAGAAGATTAGGAGAGAAGCTATTTCTTAAAGGAGAAAGATGTTCTTCTGCTAAATGTGCTGTTATAAAGAGACCATACGCTCCAGGACAAAAGCCTAAAAGAAGAAAGGCGGGAATTTCTGAATACGGAAGAGAGTTAAAAGAAAAACAAAAGATTAAAAGATCTTACAATTTAACCGAACAAGAATTTAGAGGTTACGTTCAGGTTCTTTTAGACACAAAAACAAAAGCAGTTGATGATACTCCTTCAGCGCTTATTCAAAGTATTGAAACTAGACTTGATAATGTTGTTTTCAGACTAGGATTATCTAAATCAAGAGCAGAAGCAAGACAGATGGTTTCTCACGGACATTTTACTGTTAACGGAAGACGAACAGACATCCCTTCAAGACAACTTAAGATTGGAGACAAGATCGCGATTAGAAAGGGTTCAAAAGAAAAGGCTGTTTTTAAAAACATTGAAGAAAAAGCTAAAAAAGCAATTATTCCAACATGGCTTTCAATGGATAAAGAAATTTTAGAAGCCGAGATTAAAAGATATCCAAAAATTGATGACGTTCAACTAATGGGAGAAGTGTCAGCAGTTTTTGAACATTATTCAAGATAAAATATAAAAGATAATTTATGATTTCACTACCTACTTCAATTAAAAAAAATAACATTAGTGATAACTATGGTATTTTTGAGATAGAACCTTTTTATCCTGGATACGGAGTCACTGTCGGTAATGCTTTAAGAAGAGTAGCCTTGTCTTCACTCGAAGGAGCTGCTGTTTCTACTGTAAAGATTAAAGATGTTTCTCACGAATTTACAGCAATGCCAGGAGTAAGAGAAGATGTTTTACATATTTTACTTAATTTAAAGCAATTAAGATTTAAATTACATTCAGACGAACCTCAAAAGGTAACTTTGAAAGTAAAAGGAGAAAGAGAAGTAACAGGAAAGGATTTTGAATTATCTTCTGATATTGAGCTTGCTAATAAAGACGAACACATCGCTACTTTAACTGACAAGAAAGCAGAAATTGAAATTGAAATAACTATTGAAAAAGGTTTTGGTTACAAGCTTGTAAACGAGAATACAAAAGAGAAAAAAGAGATTGGAACAATATCACTAGATAGAATCTTTACACCAATAAAGAAAGTTAACTATACCGTAGAAAATGTTCGTGTTGGAGATAAGACAGATTTTGATAAATTAATTTTTGAAATAGAGACTGATGGAACAATTACTCCTGAGAACGCTCTTATTGAATCTATCAAAATTTTAAATTCACACTTTCAATTTTTAGAAGAAGAACTTACTTTGCCAAAAGCAAAGAAGGTGGTAAAGAAAGCAAAAGAAGTTGTTTTAAATGTTTCAGAAATGGAAATTTCAGAAAAAGCTATTAATGCTTTAACAGAAAATGGATATAATTCAGTAACAGATATAACCCTTAAAACAGAAGAAGAGTTATCAGCCATTAAAGGTGTTGGAAAGAAAGGAGTTAAAGAAATCAAAAAAGTTTTAGAAGGTTTAGGTTTAAATTTTAAAATATGAATAATTTAAAGAAGGGAAGAAAATTACATAGGGAAGTAGGACAAAGAAGAGCGCTTTTAAACACCCTTGCGTCTTCTCTTGTTTTGCACGAAAAGATAAAAACAACTGAAGCTAAGGCCAAAGAACTTTCTCCTTTTATTGAAAAGAAGATCACAAAAGCAAAGAAAGGTGATTTGGCAGCGAGAAGAATTTTGTTAAAGAATTTTTCTTTAAGTGTTGTTAAGAAATTAGTAGATGAAATTGCTCCAAAATACAAAGAAAGACAAGGAGGCTACACAAGAGTTGTAAAGCTAGGAGTAAGAAAGTCAGACGGAGCTAAGATGGCGATAATTGAATTAGTATAAAAATATGGAAACTTATACATTAGATGCAAAAGACAAAGTATTAGGAAGATTAGCAACAGAGATTGTTTCTCTTTTAAGAGGAAAGAATAATCCAGATTTTATGCCTAACAAAGATTCAGGCAATGTTGTGATAGTCAAAAACATGAAAGAAATCAAGCTAACAGGGAATAAGCTTTTTACTACAAAATATTTTAAACACACTGGATACATTGGAAGTGAGACTTTTACTCCTATGAAAGAAATTTTTGATAAAGATGGAGGAGAAGAGCTTTTAAGAAAAGCTGTTTACAGAATGCTTCCAAAGAACAAAATGAGAGACCAGCAAATTATAAGATTAAAATTTGAGAAATAAAGCAATGGCAAAAGAAGAAAAAAAAGAAGTAAAGAAGGAAAAGAAGACTGCTACAAAAAAGCCTGCTACTAAAAAACCTGCTGTTAAAAAAGCAGCTCCTAAAAAAACAGTTACTAAAAAAGTTGCAACAAAGAAAGTAGTTGCCCCTAAAGTAGTAAAAGAGGAGAAAAAAGCGAAGAGTTTTTCTGGTAAATATGTTCCTGCTACAGGAAGAAGAAAGACTTCTGTTGCAAGAGTAAGACTTTATTCAGAAGGAAAAAATCAAATTATTGTTAATGGAAAAGAATATAGAGATTACTTCCAAATGGAAAGTATGCAAACAAAAGTAAGAGAAGCTTTAGACAAAATGAAGCTTGTAGAGAAGTTTGATATTTCTGTTGTTGTAAAAGGAGGTGGAGTAGATTCTCAAGCAGAAGCAGTTAGACATGGTATTGCAAGAGCACTTGTTAAAATAGATGAGACTTGCAAGAAGAGACTTAGAAAAGAAGGTTTACTTACAAGAGATTCAAGAATGAAAGAAAGAAAGAAACCAGG
>JAQVLU010000005.1:9899-17038 GCA_028703995.1 Minisyncoccota bacterium | reverse complement strand
ATCTTTAATCTTAAAACTAATGGGACTTCTTGTTCAAAAGAGCAAGCGATAAAATATTTATCTCTTTATCTTAAAGAACGAGAAATTAAAGACATTTCTCCGGAAGATTTGTACTTTATGATGAGAAAAAGCTCCATTTTAATTTACAAAGAAGTGTCATCTTTTTCAGAGAGAAAAGATTTAATTGTTCTTGACACGAGGCTTGAATTTGGTCTTGAAAAAAACACAGAAGGAAACTTTGAACTTGTCTGGAAGGGAGAAGGAATTACTCCGACTACAACTCGTTTTTATGATAAAATAAATAGGCGTATTTTAAACGAAGATCCTATTAAAAAATCTAAGAACATTGATGAGTCTGTGATAGAAGAAGTAATTCATAATTACAAAACAGTCTTTGAAAGGCTTTTTGCTTGAGGATTAAAAACCCTCTTTTTTTATATGTTGATTTTTTATTTTAATTGGAATACAATTAAGATAAGAATAAATAAAAAATAAAAACATGAACAAACAAAAGACATATCTTATTTTATTAATTGTTTTAATTTTAGCGGGTGGGATTTTGTATGCTTTTTCCGAAATGCGAAATAAAGATGAACCTGTTTTAGTTCAACAAGAGCAAAATCAAGAAGAGCAAGTGCTTTGCACTATGGAGTACGCTCCTGTTTGTGGAATAGATGGAAAAACTTATTCTAATGCTTGTATGGCTTCTTCAGTAGAAATAGCTTACGAAGGGGAGTGTCAAGCAAGTATCGCTAACCCAGCCTCTACTTTTTGTTCGGAAAATGGAGGAGCATTATCTTTTGATAGCAGACCTAACGGACAATATGGTATTTGTGTTTTTGAAGAAAATAAACAATGCGAAGAGTGGGCATTATTCCAAGGTAATTGTCCAATTGGGGGAGTAGATATTAGTTTATACAATTCAGCTTCTGAAATATATTGTGCTATTAGAGGAGGAGTGGTTGATTCAGAAATTGGAACTTGTAGCATTAAAGAAGATGTTTGTCTTTTAGAAGATTATTATGAAGGAATTTGTCAATGAAAGTAAAAGTAGTTTTACTATTTTTAGCGTTCATACTTTTCTCTGCTTTTAATAACGCTAAAGCAGAAATGATTATTTTTACTAGTCCATCAAATGTTTTGTACCAAGATTTAGTTTTTTTCTTAGAAGCAAATAATTATTCTTACGAGAGGCGTTTGACTTCAGATGAAGATTTTTTAAAAGATTTAACAGCTTTAAAAAAAGAGACAAAGAGGAGTGAGGGGATGTCTAAAAATTTTAGATACTACCCACTCATATTTATCAATGAAAGTGCTTTTTCAGGATTTAATAAAGAAGTTAAAAAATTAATAGAAGAAAACTATGGGAAGAAATAAAAAGAGGGGAAGACCTTCTCTGCCAAAAGAAAATATTGTTAAAAAGCCAAACTTTTTAGAAGTTTACAAAAATTATATTTATGCTGGCTTATCTTTTATTTTTACTTTAATTTTTGTTTTTGCTTTTGCTGACGCCGCTGGAGCAATTGGTAATAACCTAGAAGATATTTGTCGTTT
The DNA here is from genome assembly GCA_028703995.1 of Minisyncoccota bacterium. Classification (GTDB taxonomy): domain Bacteria; phylum Patescibacteriota; class Minisyncoccia; order Minisyncoccales; family Minisyncoccaceae; genus JAAZMU01. The sequence goes on along the minus strand of JAQVLU010000005.1, from coordinate 15,484 downwards.
CTTGTTTGGAAATGCAGTTTATCTTTTGCCAATAGTTTTTCTAATGGCAACAATCTTTCTTTTATGGAAAGACAATCCTTACCACAACAAAGAGAATCATTTAGTTTTTCTTTTGATTGCTTTTCTTTTTGAAATTTCTGCCTTATTCGGTATTGCGGAATTAAAATATCTTGGTTCAGAAGGATTTAATTTTGGTTATTCGGGAATGGGGGGAATCATTGGTTATGCTATCTCAATATTAATTATGAAAGGTTTTGGCTTTTGGGTGACTATGCTGACTTTAAGTGTTTTGTCAGTAGTTACTTTAATTATTCTTTTAGAACCTTTATTTAAAAAAATTAAAGAATGTAAAAAAGAAGACGAAGAAGATGAAGATCTTCCTTTAGTAAAGATTATTCCAAAGAAGAAATCTTTTTTCAAAATTATTCCCAAATTTGAGAAGAAGGAAGAAATAGTAAAAGAAAAGGAACCTAAAGTTGTAATGCAAAGAAAAACTTATGCTCCTTATGAGGCTCCACCACTTTCAATTCTTTCAAATAAAATAGAGAAGCCAGAAAGTGGAGATATTAAACTTAATTCAAACACAATAAAAAGAACTTTACATAATTTTGATGTTCCTGTGGAAATGGGGGAAGTTAATGTTGGACCAACAGTTTCTCAATATACTTTAAAACCAGCTGAAGGAGTTAAATTATCTAAAATCACTAATTTATCAACGAACTTAGCTTTAGATTTAGCTACTCCTTCTATTAGAATAGAAGCTCCTATTCCAGGACGATCTCTTGTGGGAATAGAAATTCCTAACAAAAAAAGGGTTTCCGTTGGACTTCGAGAAATGCTTTCTGATAAAAAATTCAAAGAGTCAGACTCTCCACTTCTTTTTGCTTTAGGAAAAGATGTTCGTGGAGATATTGTTTTTGCTGATTTGGCTGATATGCCCCATCTTCTTGTTGCTGGAACAACTGGTTCCGGAAAATCAATTTGTTTAAATTGTATTATTTTAAGTTTAATTTATAGGAACGGGCCAGATGATATGAAGTTCGTTATGGTTGATCCAAAAAAGGTAGAGTTTCCAGTTTATAACCCAATTAGTCATCTTATGTGTCCTGTAATCGCTAATGCTGACGAAACTATTATTGCTTTGAAATGGCTTGTAGGAGAGATGGAAAGAAGGTTTGAAGTTTTAAGGGATGCAGGGAATAGAGATATTTTAACTTATAATAAAAGTTGGAAAGATGGAATGGAAAAGATGCCTTACATTGTAGTTATTATAGATGAACTCGCTGATTTAATGATGGCTCGAGGAAAAGAATTAGAAGCCTATGTTGTTCGTTTAGCTCAAAAAGCAAGAGCAGTTGGAATCCATTTAATTTTAGCGACTCAAAGACCATCTGTTGAAGTTATCACTGGACTAATCAAAGCAAATGTTTCAAGCAGAATTGGTTTAAAGGTAGCGTCTCAAATAGATTCAAGAACAATGCTTGATTCAGGAGGAGCAGAAAAACTTTTAGGGAAAGGAGATTTACTTTTTCAAACAAAAGATACTTCTAACTTAAGACGTATTCAAGGACCCTTTGTTTCTGAAAAAGAAATTAAAGACGTGGTTTCTTTTATTGAAGCAAAGAAAATCAAAGAAGAAGTTGAAAACCCAGAAAGATATTTGGAAATAGAGGAAGAGGACAATTCTTTAAGAGCGGTTTTAGAAGAAGCAAATACTTCTCCTGAGGCTCAAATGGACCAATTCTTGTCAGACGAAGATCCTCTTTACAATCAAGCGAAACAAATAGTTATTCAAACAAGAAAAGCCTCTACTTCATATCTTCAGAGAAAGCTTGGTGTTGGTTACGCACGAGCAGCAAGACTTATTGATTCATTAGAGGAACGTGGAATTGTTGGTCCACAAGAAGGTTCAAGACAAAGAGAAGTTTATATTAAAGAAGAAGAATAATGTTTTCAGAAAAAGAAACAAATCAAGATTTAAAATTTTCTGCGATTGATAATTTTAAGTTTGGGGTAAAAAGAATTAATAATGGAGAAGATCCAAAAGTTGTTGGAGAGATTGCTCTTGCCATTGAAGAGTTAAAAGATTATCAAGAAAAAGAAGATTTGTCTAACGAAAAGATGTTTGAGCTTTTAGAGAACAACGGACTTTCTATTTTTAATTTAGAAGTTAAGCAGGCAATTGAAAAAAGTTTTGTAGCTGATTTCGAAAAAACTTTAGATGTTTGTCGTTTTTATCGAGATGTAATGGAGTTAGATTTAAGTACTGATATTTTAGAAAGCATTAAAGATTCTTTTATTAATCAACTTTCTTTTAGGGACGATTATAGGGAAATGATTGAGGTAGGAGGTTTTAGCGAAGAGTTTCTTAATTCAGAAAGAGTAAAAGAGGCTACTAAAGAAAGACTTAAAGATATTATCAAAAGAGGAAGTATCGATGAGATTTTAAATTTTATGACTGTCTTTAAAATAGAGGATTTAAGTTTTTTTAAAGAAGATGCAGAAAACAGTTTTATTAAGCTAGCAGAGCAAGGAGATTTTAAAAAAGCTTTAGAAATTAAAAAAATATTTAAATTAGAGAATTGCAAAAAATTATTACCAAAGTTAAAAGATTTTTATAATAAATTATAATAAAAAAATATGAATTTTGAAAATCCAAATTTAAAAAAAGAAGCTGAAGCTACAGATTCTGTAAACGAAGCTTTAAAATTAGTAAGAGATATGAACAAGGAAGAAAAAGCAGCTTTCTTTCAAGCTATGGGTGGAGAGATAAAACAAAACCTTCCTCTTGAAAAAAGAGAAGTTGGTGAAGGAGTTAGCTATGGAGTAGAAGTTTCTTCAGCCTACGAAGAAGTTAAAAACAGAATAAAGGAAGGTTATTGACTTTAAGCCATTTTTATTGTATTAACTAAGACAGCCCTTAGAGGTGTTTATTATATCTGAACTAGAAAGAAGTATTATTCTTCTTTTAAAAGAGGTTGATATTCTTCTTAAAAAGAATAATCAAAGACTTTCTTTTGAAGAAGAAAAAGAATTTGAATTTTTGAAAGAAAAACTCGAACAAACAAAAACAGATCTAATTGTTTTAAAAAGATTTGAATCGGAGGTGAAAAGAATAGAAGAGGCGATAGTAAACATCAACATTATTTTAACTGATAACAATATCGGTTATGCTTAAAGTCAGAAAATATCTGATTTTTTTTATTACTTGCTTTAAAAAGAGATAAAAGATATAATTTAAATGTAATTATTACTCAAAAATATATGGCAAAAAAAGAAAAAAAAGAAAAAAAAGAAAAGATTAATTTAGAAGAAGCGATTGCAGAAATTAGAGATACTTTTGGAGAAGGAGCAATTATGAAATTGAGCGATGTTAGAAAGGTAGATGTTGATGTTATTCCAACAGGTTCTTTGACCACAGACCTTGCTCTCGGAGTGATGGGAGTTCCAAGAGGAAGAATTATAGAGATTTATGGGGGAGAAAGTACTGGAAAAACTACTTTAGCCTTAAGCATTATTGCTGAAGCTCAAAAGAAAGGCGGAGTAGCTGCCTTTATTGATGCGGAGCATGCTCTTGATCCAGAATACGCTAAAAAGATAGGAGTTTTAGTTGATGATTTATTAATTGCTCAACCAGATTCTGGAGAGCAAGCTCTTCAAATTGTTGAAAAATTAGTTCGTTCAGAAGATGTTGATGTTATCGTAGTTGATTCTGTAGCTGCCCTTGTTCCTAAAGCAGAAGTTGCTGGAGAAGTAGGGGACCAACAAATTGGGCTTCAGGCAAGGTTAATGTCTCAAGCTTTAAGAAAACTTTCTTCAATTATTGCAAAAACAAATACAATTGTTATCTTTTTAAATCAGACTAGAATGAAGATTGGTATTATGTTTGGAAATCCAGAAACAACTCCAGGAGGACTTGCTCTTAAATTTTATGCCTCAGTAAGACTAGAGTTAAGACGTATTGCTCAAATTAAACAAGGAGAAGCGATCGTTGGTTCTAGAGTAAAAGTAAAGGTGGTTAAAAACAAAGTGGCTGCACCTTTTCAAACAGCAGAGTTTGATATTTATTACGCCGAAGGTATTTCAAGAGAATCAGAACTTTTAAACTTAGCGACCAAAGAAGGTGTCGTCAAAAAAACAGGAGCTCATTTTTCTTACGGAGAGATTAAACTTGGACACGGTGGCGAACAATCTAAAAACTTCCTTAAAGATAATCCAAAAATATTTGAGACTCTTAAAAAAGAAGTCATTAAAAAAGTTAAAGACGATGATAAAAAAGCGCCTCAAGAAGTTGAAGAAGAGTAACAAAAAAAGCTCCTAAAAAGGAGCTTTTTTATTTATTCAGGAATATATGGTAATAGACCTAGGAATCTAGCTCTTTTGATAGCAAGAGCGATTTTTCTTTGGTGTTTAGCGCAAAGATTAGTTCTTGTTTGAGCTTTAATTTTACTTGATCTTGAAATATAATTTTGTAAAGTGTTTGTGTCTTTAAAATCAATTTCGTCTATATTTTTTTTACAAAAATAGCAATTATTCATAATGTTTATCTTTAAAATGGTATATCTTTAATGTCAATTTCGTCTTCGTCAATGACTGGAAGTTCTTCTTCTACTTCCTCTTGTTTCTTTGCTTTGTTTGCTGGAGCAGTGCTTCCGCTTGATTTTGGTCCAAGCTGAATGTTTTCCGCAATGATTTCAGTGGTGTATCTTTTCTTTTTGTCCTTATCTTCCCAAGAACGATTTTCTATTCTTCCTTCAACAAGGAGAATACTTCCTTTAGCTGAGTATTGGCTAACAATTTCAGCTAACTTTTCCCACAAAATGATGTTGTGAAAATTTGTTTCTTCTTTTTTTTCTCCACCTTGTGCTTTCCAAGTTCTATTTGTCGCAAGAGAGATTTTACAAACCTTTTTACCAGTTTGAGTAGAGAGTAGTTCAATATCAGAAGCCACTCTGCCGATTAAGAAAACTTTATTTAAGTTCATAATAAAAGTTTATTATTTATAATTCTTCTTTTAATAATTCTTCTACTTTTTCGTTTACTTTCTCAGCATCTGCCTCAACAGCTACTAATACTTCCTCTTCTTTTTTAGCAGATCTTCTTTTTCTTCTTACTTTTGGTGGTTTGTCGTCTTTCAAAAGCATTAAATATCTTAAAACTTCTGTTTTGCTTTTTAATATTTTTTCAATACCGTTTAAGCTAACTTTTTTATCTTCTCCTTTTAAAGAAAGAGAGAAAACAGTAAGCCAAGCTTCATTTTCTTTGCTTATAGAGTAAGCTAATTTTCTTTTTGTAAAAGTGGGTTCAGTAATAATACTGCCGTGTTCTTTTATTTCAGAAATTAAACCTTCACAAAATGAGGTAAGCTGTTCTTCTCCTAAGCTAGTTGTTATTAATAAGTTAAACTCGTAAAAATTCATAATCTTTAATTCTTTAATCTATATAAATAAAATATAGCAACTTTATTGTATTTGGTCAAGTATTTTGTTATAATCAAAGCATATGAAAAATAAATCATTTACTTTAATTGAAATTTTAGTCGTTATTATCATTATTGGAATACTTGTAAGCGTTGTTCTTTTTAG
>JAQVLU010000005.1:8400-9799 GCA_028703995.1 Minisyncoccota bacterium | reverse complement strand
TTCTGAAATAAAGCAAAACTACATCGCCGGACTAGACTCTCTTTATTCAAATAATGTAATTTCAAAAGAAGAATATAATCAAAGAACATTAAATTTAGCTCAAAATGAAGAATAATATTTTTAAAGCTTATGATATTAGGGGGATTTATGGTGAAGAAATAAACGAGGAAGACGCATATAGAATAGGGCGTTCTTTTGTTTGTTTTTTAAAAAAGAGACATCCTAAAATAGTTGTTGGAAGAGATAATAGATTGTCTTCTCCTATTTTGTTTAAATATTTAAAGCAAGGAGTAATGGACGAAGGAGGAACAGTTATTGATATTGGCTTATCAACAACGCCTATGTTTTACTTTGCGGATTGTTTCTTAAAAACAGACGGAGGAATAATGATTACCGCTAGTCACAATAAAAAAGAATATAATGGTTTTAAAATAGTTTCAAAATTAGCTTCTCCAATTTCAGAGAATAACGGACTCAAAGAAATAAGAGACATTTGTGACAATCTTAAAGAAGTAAAAAAAGGAGGGAAGTCTTTTAAGAAAAATGTTTTGAAAGAATATCTTAAACATATCAAGCAAGGTTTTAACTTGAAAGACTTTGATTTTAAAATAGGAATTGATACTGCTAACGCAGTTCCAGCTATTTTAATTGATAAACTTCAAACAAATTTAAAGATTTATCATATTAACAAAGAGCTTGATTCTAATTTTCCTAACCACGACCCAGATCCACTTGTTGAAAATAATTTAAAACAAATTAAAGCTTTGATTAAAGATAAAAAACTTGATTTAGGAATTGCTTTTGATGGTGATGGGGACAGAGTTGTTTTTTTAGACGAAGAAGCAAGGGTTATTACCGCGGACATTGTTTTAGCTTTTTTAACCGATGTTTTAGGGAAGAAAGTTTTATGCGATATTAGGTGTTCTAATATTGTTTCTGAAGTTGGGGGAGATAAGGTTATTAAAAGCCGAATCGGACATTCTTTTATTAAAGAAATTATGAAAAAAGAGAAGATTTATCTTGGAGGTGAATATTCTGGCCATTTTTACTTAAACGATAAATATTGTTTTGAAGCTCCTTTCTTTATAGTTTTTAACCTTTTAGAACAAATGAAATTAAGTTCTAAAAAAATATCAGAATTAGTGAAGCCTTATCAAAAATATTATCATTCAGGGGAAATTAATTTTAAAGTGGAGAATAAGGAAAAGATAATTAAAGAAATAGAAAAGAAGTATAGTGATGGTAAAAAAACTAAGATAGATGGAATTAGGGTAGACTATGCTGATTATTGGTTTTTGCTTAGAGCTTCCAATACCGAGCCGATTTTAAGGTTAATTATTGAAGCGAAAACAAAGAAACTTTTAAAAGAAAAAGAAAAAGAGTTGAGAGAAGTTATTGA
>JAQVLU010000005.1:0-8300 GCA_028703995.1 Minisyncoccota bacterium | reverse complement strand
GATATGAAAAATGAGACTTAAAGTCCCATTTTTTGTTTAACTTCTTCAATTGTTTTTTGCGCCTTTTCTCTTGCTTTTTCAGCTCCTTTATCAAGCATATCAAAGATTATATCAGGATTTTTATAGTAAGAATCTCTTTTTTTCTTTATTTCTCCTAATTTTAAGATAAGTAATTCGGCTAAATCTTTTTTAAATTCAGCATAACTTTTCCCTTCATATTTTTGTTCCAAAGCAGGAATTTCAATTTTAGAGAAAGCAGAGTAGATAGATAAAAGATTAGAAACACCTTTTTTGTTTTCTAAATCAAACTTAATCTCTTTACCTGTATCTGTTTCAGCAGACATAATTTTTTTCCTAAGACTATCTTCTTCTTCGAAAACATTAATACATCCTTTTTGATCTCCGGATTTACTCATTTTATGTTCTGGATCTCTTAAAGACATAATATTTGCTTGATTTGTAGGAATTATTGGTTCTGGAATAGGAAAACATTCTCCAAATTGTTTGTTAAACTTTTCTCCAGCATTTCTAGCAAATTCAACATGTTGTTTTTGATCTTTTCCTACAGGAACTCCTTCTGCTTTATAGAGTAAGATATCTGCAGCCATTAAAATAGGGTAGTTTAAAAGTCCAGCGTTAACATATTCTTTATGTTGCTTAGATTTATCTTTAAACTGAGTCATTCTTTGAAGTTCTCCTACAGGAACAATAGTTCCAATAAGCCAAGCTAGTTCTGTGTGTTCTCTTACTTTTGATTGAACAAAGAAAGCGCATTTATCTGGATTGACTCCAAGGCTAAGATAAGTAACCGCAAGGTTAAAAATCTTATCTTTTAAAGCATTTTTATCGTAAGGGGTAGTGATTGCATGCAAATCAGCAATAGCAAAATAGCAATCGTGTTGTTCTTGAAGTTCAATCCATTGATTAATAGAGCCTAAATAATTTCCAATATGGATTTCTCCAGTTGGACGAACTGCACTAAATATTCTCATATTTTTTATACTTCAATTATTACTGGTAATACCATTGGTCTTCTTTCTGTTTTTTTGAAAAGAAATTCTCCAATATCATCTCTTACTTTATCTTTCATGTAAGTCCAGTTAACTATTTTTCCTGAGCCAGTAGCTCCTTCAATAGCCATAACCACTCTTCTTCTAGTTTCTTTTAGAAGTTCTTGAGATTCTTTTAAATAAACAAAACCTCTTGAAATGATGTCTGGGGAAGTTTGTACTTTTCCAGTTCTTTTATTAACAATAGCAATGATAACAAAGATTCCGTCTTCAGCAAGAGCTTGTCTGTCTCTTAGAACAACTTCTCCTACATCTCCAACTCCAAGTCCATCAACCATAACATAGTTTGCTGGTACTTCTTTATTATCAACATAGGCCTTATTTTGTTGAAGGTTAATGATGTTTCCGTTATCAATAACAAGAACATTCTCTTTTTTAATATTAGACTCTTCTGCTAGTCTAGCGTTAGCAACAAGCATGGAATATTGTCCGTGAACCGGCATAAAGAATTTAGGGTGCATTATTTGCATCATTTCTTTTAATTCTTCTTGTTTTGCATGTCCTCCTGCATGAATATCCATCATTCCGTAGTGGTAAATAATAGCGTCTTGTCTCAATAAATCATCTTTAAGAGATTGAACCGCTCTTTCGTTTCCAGGAATAACTGAAGAAGAGAAAACCATTGTGTCTCCTTTTTTAATAGAAACGGTAGGGTGTTCTTTAAGAACAATTTTCATTAATCCAGAAGTTTCTTCTCCTTGAGCTCCTGTACACATAATGGTTACTTCTTCGTCTTTGTAGTTGTTTACATCGCTAGGTTTCTTTAAAATAGTTCCTTTTTTAGCCTTAAGTAATCCTAATTCTTTAGTTAACCAAACATTTGTTTTCATTGAACGACCAACAATAGCCACTTTTCTTCCGTGTTTTTCAGACAAAGTCACTATTTGCTGTAATCTATTTATAAGGGAAGAGAAGGTTGCAACAATGATTCTTCCTTTTGTTTTTTTGAATATCTCATCTAAGTTTTTATTAATTTCTCGTTCAGAAAGAGAGTGACCTTCTTGTTCAGCTCCAGTTGAATCAGACATAAGAAGTGTAATTCCTCTTTCTCCGATTTTTTTCAATTTAGCAAAATCAGTTGGTTCTTCATTAACAGGGTGCTTATCAAATTTAAAATCAGAAGTATGAACAATGTTTCCAACAGGTGTCTCAATAAACATTCCTAAGTTATCAGGAATGGTGTGAGTTTGTCTAAAGAATTCAATCTTGAAAGGTCCAAGGGCTATTTTTGAACCGTCTTTAACCTCTGTAATCTTTAATTTTGGTTGCATTGGAACTTCTTCTTGACGCTTTAAAATGATTCCTCTGGTTAGAGGGCTAGCGTACATAGGTGGGTTACCAATTCGGCCCATAATATATGGGACGGCTCCGATATGATCATAATGACCATGAGTAAAAACAACACCAACGATGTTTTTGTATTTTTTATTCTTAATTAAGTAAGCAATGTTTGGAATAATGTAATCAATTCCAGGCATCCCTTCTTCAGGCATTCTAAAACCCATATCAATGATAAGGATTGAATCCTTGTATTCAAGAAGGGTCATATTCCTTCCTACTTCTCCGAGCCCTCCTAAAGGAATAACTTTAAGATAAGGTTCTGTTTGTTTTATGTTTTCTGTTGTTTCCATATTTTTTATATTTTTTTAGTACAAATTTCTTCTATGTTGTTTGGTAGTTCAGAAAGGGGATTTTCTTTCCTTATTTCTTTAACCAAACTGTATTTATTATTTTTTAGCCATCCTTTTTTAGTGTAAAAATAGGCAGCTCCGTTTTTCTTTTGAATTGACTCATAATCATGTCCACAAGCACTAGAAACAAAGTTTCCTAGTTTTAAAGTGGTTGAAGATGGGTTAATGGTGATATGTCCGTAATTAAAGGGTATTAAAACAACATCATTTTTCTTAGCGTGAACAAAATAGACATCTTCTATTTCATCTCTTCCTTTTTGCATAAGAAAGATCGCTTCTCCTTCAAGCACAATGTACACTTCTTGAAACTCGTCATGATAATGTCCCTTTGTCTTTACAAATTCTTCACCAATTAATCTTGGTGGGATTTCTGTTATATCGTATCTTATTCCTTCTTTTGTGTCTATACCACGAAACATATAATAGAGTTCTTCGTTAGGGTTAATGTCTTTATTTAAAAGAACTTCCATCATATCTTTAGCTAGTCTAACACTTGGTTTTATTTCCATACTTTTTTCGTTTTAATATATAGGTTTGTAATATTACTGAATCTTTGGGAAGGAGTAATGAGCTTATTTGCGAAGACTCCTTTTATTTTCTCTGATGTATAATAGAGATAGTTTGGAGAATAAAGCATTATCGCTGGACTTTCTTCAAAAAATATTTCTTCAAAAGACTTTAAGTCTTTTATTAAGTTTTCATCAAAAGCGTAATATAATCTAATTTTTTCAAGGAGAGTGTCCGCTTCTTCATTTTGCCAGACGCTTAAATTAAGTCCTGGATCAAATATTTGTGAAGAGTGGAAGTAAGGTAATAGGTTTGGAAGAGCCATTAACTTTTCTCCAAAAAGAATTAGGTCATAATTTCTTTCTCTGATAACTTGTTTTATTTCTGTGTTGTCGTAAGTTTCAATATTTATTTTAACTCCAAGCAAGGCTAAGTCTTCTTTTATTCTCTCGGCTACTTTTGATAAGAGGGAATAGTTTGTTGTTTTTAAAGTGAACTCTAATTTTGTTTCAGTACTTTCTCCCTTAAAACAAAGATCGTTTAACTTTGTTCTTGTTGATAAACCTACTTTTCCATTACCAACAGTTAAATTGTTAGGAGTAAGAATATCTTCTCTATAAGTTTCTTGGAATTTAATGACGGCTTGTTTTGTTTCTTCTCCGAAATAGGAAGTTATTTTTTGACTTTCATATATTTCAGGGAACTTAGACAAACATTCTTGAAGTCTTTTTACTTGAACACCTTCGTTTCCATAAACTAAATCTTGGCTTATTTTTTCGTTGTTTACCTTTTCTATTGTTTGGACTCTAATATTTTCTTCATTAAGCTTATAGTCATTATTCTCTAAAAGAGAAATGCTCTCATCTAAATTATATGAAAGGGAAGTTTCTTCTAAGCCGTAAAAGTAAGGAAGAATAGGAGATGATAAACTATAGCCTTCATCTAAAAGGATTTCATTTAGTATCTTTTCTCTATCAATAGCAAGACTTAAAGCTGTTCTAAGTTCATTATTTTCTAAAACCTCATTTTTAGTATTAAAGAAGACTCCGAAATAACTAGGAGTAATGTATGAATTGTAAGGCTTATCTATTTTAATAGAAAGATGAGCATTATCAACTTGTCCTTTTTTCAAAGCTGTTTCTAACTCTTCTTCTGAAGAATAAAAGTTAAAGTAAATATCTTTAATATATGGTTTTTGTCCATAATAATTGTTGTTTGCTCTTAATTGAATTGAGAAAATAGAGCCGTTGCCTTTTACCTTATAAACCTTATAAGGTCCTGAACCAATAGGAGAGGTAAGATTAATGTTTCTATCTGAAGCAAAGTTTTGAGGAGGAATGTTTTCAAAAACGTGTTTAGGTATTATTTTTAAACTAACAAGATTTTCTAAGAAGCCACCATAAGTTTCAGAGAGTTTGAACCTTCCTTCAAAATCAGACGTTTTTTCTAAAGTGATTCCAAGAAAGCTTGCTCTTAAAGGACTTAAATATTCTGCGTCTTGAATAATATTTAAAGTGAAAACAATATCGTCTAAGGTAAGAGGCTTCTTATCGTGCCATAAAACGTTTTCTTTAATTTTAAAATCAAAGGTTTTTCCGTCGCTTGAAAAACTATAATTTTCAATCAAATCATTTTCTATTTCTCCGTTAACTCCATATTTTAAAAGGGAAGAATAGACAAGCTCTACTAAATCTTTATCAACGTCAGAAGAAGAACTATATATAGGGTTGATATGTTTTGGCTGCCCAACAACTCCTTCCTTAAAACTTCCTCCATTTGCAGGGATAGTTTCCGTGTTTTTATTATAAAAACTATTTAAAGAAAAGACTAGAGAGGCAATAAAAGCAATAAAAAAAATTAAGAAAAGAACTTTTTCTATTAATGTAAAAGCTTTAAACGATTGTCCCCATTGATTAAAAGAGGGTGTTTTTATCTTAAAAAACATTTTAGTATATTAAATTTGCAAGAGATAAACCTAAAAAAATAATTATTAAAATGATAGTGATGACTAATATTTTTTTCTGTGCTCCACGTCTTGTAGAGTAAGTTTCACTGCTTCCGCCGAAAGCAGAGCCTAAGGCAGTTCCTCTTTGTTGCAATAATATCAAGATGATAATTAAGATAGCAACGATTCCTTGTGTGATTAATAATATGTTGTTCATTTTTTTACAAAAGAAGTAATAATTTCTGTTCCCCAAACAATCAACGAAAAGTAAAGTAAGTTTGTTATTCCGTAGATTTCAAATTGACTTTCAGGAAAGAAAATATCAGCAACCCAGATTAAAGCCATTAATATAACGATTGTGAAAAGATTTAAGGTAATTACTCTTAAAGGGAAAGTTATTGCTTGAAGAATAGGTTTTAAGAAAAATAATAACAAACCGATCAACATTCCTACAAATAAAATAGTTTTAATATTTCCATCTGTAGTTACTCCATCTATAAAATACACAGCGATTCCCGTCGAAACTATTCCAACCAATATTTTAGTGATGAGGTTTGCTATCATTAACATAATGATATTATAAAGAAAGAATAAAGTCAACATTTATATTTAATAATCGTATCATTTTGATACGATTAAAGTATAATAATGATACGAAAGAATGATTTGACAAATTCTAAAAAAGGATTAGAATTAGCAGTACGAGGTCGTAACTGCTAATTAATTTAAAATAATAAACTTATGAAATTAAAACCATTAACAAATCACATTATTGTGGAAGCAATAAAGCCTGAAGAAAAAACAAAATCAGGAATTATTCTTCCTAATACAAAAGAAGATTCACCAGATCAAGGAATAGTAATTGCTATTTCTTCTGATGAAAAAATAGAAGTAAAAGTAGGGGATAAAGTCATTTTCTCAAAATATGGACCTACTTCAGCAAAGGTTGGAGACAAAGAATATTTAATAATTAGTCAAGACGATATCTTGGCTGTAATTGAAGAATAAAAATATGGCAAAAGAAATTTTTTACAACGAAGAAGCGAGAAAAAAATTAAAAGCAGGGGTAGATAAATTAGCGGATGCGGTGACTATTACCCTAGGGCCAAAAGGAAGAAATGTTATCTTTTCCGGTTCTTTTGGTGGACCAACCATCACTAATGATGGAGTAACTATTGCTAAAGAAATAGAACTTGAAGACAAGGTTGAAAATATGGGAGCAGACTTAGTTAAACAAGTAGCAGAAAAAGCAAACGAAGTTGCTGGAGACGGAACCACAACCGCAACATTACTTGCTCAAACTTTAATCAGAGAAGGATTAAAGAATGTCACTGCGGGAACAAACCCTTTAGCGATTAAAAGAGGGCTTGAAAAATCAGCGGAAGTTGTTGTAGCAGAGCTTAAAAAAATGTCTAGAAAAATTGATACTGAAGAAAAATATGCTCAAGTAGCTACCATTTCAGCTGAAAACGAAGAATTAGGAAAGTTAATTGCAAGCACTATTGCTGAGATTGGTGTAGACGGACCAGTTTCAATTGAAGAATCTCAAAAGCTAGGTATTGAAAAAGAAATTGTTAAAGGACTTCAATATGATGAAGGCTATGTTTCTCCATATATGGTAACAGACACAGAAAGAATGGAAGCTGTTTTAGAGAATCCATATATATTAGTAACTGATAAAAAAATATCTTCTATGAAAGAGATCTTACCTCTTCTTGAAAAAATAGTAGAGACAGGTAAAAAAGATATTTTAGTTGTTGCAGAAGAATTTGAAGGAGAAGCTTTAGCTACTGTGATTGTTAACAAACTTAGAGGAACTTTTAATTTAATTGCGACAAAGATTCCTGGATTTGGAGATAGGAAAAAAGAAATGCTTGAAGATATTGCTATTCTAACCGGAGGAAAAGTCATTTCTTCTGATTTAGGAATTAAATTAGAAGATGTAGAAATAGAAGAATTAGGTTCAGCAAGAAGAGTTGTTGTTAATAAAGACAATACTATTATCACTGAAGGAAAGGGAAGTAAAGAAGCAATTGAAAGCAGAATAAAACAAATTAAAGCTCAAATATTAAATACAAAGTCTGAATTTGATAAAGAAAAAATGCAAGAAAGATTAGGTAAGCTTTCTTCAGGGGTAGCGATCATTAAAGTGGGAGCAGCTACTGAAATAGAGCAAAAAGCTAGAAAACATAAAGTGGAAGACGCACTCGCAGCGACAAGAGCTGCGATTGAAGAAGGAATTGTTCCTGGAGGTGGAACAGCCCTCCTTAGGTGTCAGAAAGTTCTTGAATCTTTAAACCTTGAAGGAGAAGAACAAATCGGGGTAGAGATTATGAAAAGAACTTTAGAAGAACCAATTAGAAAAATTGCTGAAAATGCAGGTAAAGACGGAGCTGTAATTGCTTCTGAAGTAAAGAAACTTTCTTCTGAAGAAGGTTATGATGCCTTGAAAGACAGATTTGTTAATATGTACGAAGCTGGAATAGTTGATCCAACAAAAGTGGTTCGTTCATGTATTCAAAATTCTCTTTCTGCAGCATCTATGCTCTTAACAACAGAATGTGTTGTTGTTGAGAAAAAGGAAGAAGGGAACTGTAGTTGCGGAACTCAACCAATGGGAGGAATGCCTCAGATGTATTAAAAAAAGAAAGTCCTGTGAAAACAGGGCTTTTTTGTTGCAATAATTTAATAAATAGAGTATATATATTGTAGTTGTTAAAAAACAGCGTTTGGAGAAACAATGAAAGACGATTTTCAGAAGGCAATTAGTCAAAAGAATTACCAAAAGATAATCAACCTTTTAGAGAGAGGGTTAAATTCAGTCTACGAACATCCGAAACTTGGAGACGGTGTCGTCATTGTCCTTGAGGGTCTTACCTTAGGGAAGTTTTCAGAAGGAAAAGTTTGTTCTGTTTTAAGAGAATTAGACAGAAACAAAGTTCCTTACAAAGAAACTGTTTCTAGTCTTGAAAGTTACTCTTTAATTAGAGATCAGCTTCCGCGAAGCATTCAAAATGGTCTCAAATGGAGAAATTTCTAAACAAACGTTTTTACGCCTGTAAATATTATTTACAGGTTTTTTTGTTT
>JAQVLU010000033.1 GCA_028703995.1 Minisyncoccota bacterium | reverse complement strand
GGAGCATTAATTTCAAGCAAATATTTCAATCTATTGTTTCTATTAATTACTCTTCTGTATAAATCATTTAAATCAGAAGAAGCATATCTTCCTCCGTCAAGTTGAACCATTGGTCTTAAGTCTGGTGGAAGAACTGGTAAAACATCTAAAAACATCCACTCTGGCCTTACGCCTGATTTTCTTTCTGATTTCAAAAGTCTCAATCTTCTTAAAATATTTTTTTGATCTTCTGGGTTCTTTTTTGTTTTTAAAACATCCTTAACCTTTTCAATCTCTTCATCAAAGTCTACTTTTTCAAAAATATCTTTTACTGTTTCCGCTCCTGTTCCGGCTTCAAAAACCTCGCCGTATTTCATAGCTAAACGATGATATTCGTTTTCAGATAAAACCTTAAATAATTTAAGAGAAGTCAATTCTTCTTTAGCTTTCTTCAAAGCCTCTTTTAATTCTTCAACTTTTTCTTTAAGCATTCTTTCTTGAACCTTTTCAGTTTCTCCACTTCTTTCAACTTCGTTTTTAGAAGCTTTCATTCTAGTTTTGAATTCTTCTTCTATCTCTTCTAAGATTTGTTCTTTTATTTCTTCATTAACGCTAGTTACGATGTAAGAAATGAAGTAAACAACTTCTTCTACTTTTTGAAGAGGGATGTCTAAAATGATACCAATCCTTGAAGGAACTCCTTTCAAAAACCAAATATGTGAAACTGGAGTAGCAAGTTTAATATGCCCCATTCTTTCTCTTCTAACGGCAGCCTTAGTTACTTCAACGCCACACTTATCACAAACAACTCCTTTGTATCTAATCTTCTTGTATTTACCACAGAAACATTCGTAATCTTTAGTAGGTCCAAAGATTGCTTCACAGAAAAGTCCATCTTTTTCTGGCCTTTGAGTTCTGTAGTTAATTGTTTCTGGTTTTGTAACTTCACCATAAGACCAGTCTAGAATATCTTCCGGAGAAGCCAACCTTATTTTAATTGATTCTAAATTTGAAACATACATAAAATTAATATTTTACTTCTCTTTTCTCTCATTAATAATTAGATTTAACGCGAGTGATTTTAATTCCGCTGTTAATAAGTTAAAAGCAGCTGGAACATTAGGGTTCTTTATCTTTTCGCCCTTAATGATGGCCTCATAAGTTGAGAACCTACCTTGGACGTCGTCTGATTTAATAGTTAACATTTCTTGAAGAGCGTGTGCGGCTCCGTAACCTTCCATTGCCCAAACCTCCATCTCTCCTAATCTCTGTCCTCCAAATTGAGCTTTACCTCCAAGTGGTTGTTGAGTGATTAAAGAGTATGGTCCAACAGATCTCATATGAATCTTATCTTCCACCATGTGAATAAGTTTCATCATATAGATGTAACCAACTGTAATTCTTTCTGGAAATTTATCTCCTGTTGTTGGGTCATAAACTTCTAATTTTCCACTCTCTTCGTAGCCTGCTTTTTTAAGCTCTTCTCTAATGTCTTTTTCTGTTGCACCAGATAAAGAAGGAGTTTCTGCTGAATAATCAAGTTTCTTAGCAGCTAATCCTAAATGAGTTTCTAAAATCTGTCCTAGGTTCATTCTTGAAGCTACTGATAATGGATTTAGAATGATGTCTACTGGAGTTCCATCTTCTAAGAAAGGCATTTCTTCTGGTGGCAAAATTTTAACCACAATACCTTTGTTTCCGTGTCTTCCCGCAAGCTTATCTCCCACCCTAATCTTTCTTACTTGAGCCGATCTAATTCTAATTTTCTTAATTACTCCTGGTTCTAATTGATAACCATCAGCTCTACTGAAAACTTTAACGTCAATGATTCTTCCTCTTTTTCCATGTTCCATTCGAAGAGAAGTATCTTTAACATCTTTTGCTTTATCTCCAAAAACAGCACGAAGCAATCTTTCTTCTCCTGATAAATCTGTTTCTCCTTTTGGAGAAATCTTACCAACTAAAATGTCGTTAGGGCCAACTTCGGCACCAATTCTTACAATTCCTTCTTGATCTAAATCTTTAAGTTTATCTTCTCCAACATTAGGAATATCATAAGTAGTTACTTCAGCTCCTAACTTTGTTTCACGAACATCACAGAAAAACTCTTCAATGTGAATGTTTGTGAAAACATCTTTCTTAACTACATTTTCAGATAAAACAATCGCGTCTTCAAAAGTGTTCCCTCTCCATGACAAGAAAGCTACGAGCAAGTTTCTTCCAAGAGCTAATCTTCCGTCCTGAACAGAACCTCCTTCAGCTAAAATGTCTCCTTTTTTAACTTTATCTCCTTTTTTAGCAGTCACTACTTGGTGCATACAAGTATATTGGTTTGTTTTGTCAAAAGTTCTTAATAGATAAGTAGTGATTCCTTTTTCTCCTTTAACCTTTACCTCTCTTGAATCAGCGTAAGTTACTTCACCCGCTTCTTTAGCTAAAATTACTTGAGAAGAATCTCTTGCCACATATTTTTCCATTCCTGTTCCAACTAGTGGAGCTTCTGGATTTAAAAGTGGCACAGACTGTCTTTGCATATTTGAACCCATTTGAGCTCTGTTAGCATCATCGTTCTGAAGAAAAGGAATAAGTCCCGTTGCTGAAGAAATGAATTGTTCTGGAGCAACATCAATGTAGTCTATTTTTTCTTTTTCTATCTCTCCTGGCTCTCCTTTAATTCTAGCTTGAACTCTGTCTTCTACGATATTTCCTTTTTCATCTATTTCAATTGAAGCTGGAGCAATATTATATCTCTCCTCTTCATTAGCGTTCATATATAAAAGATCAGTAGTTACTTTACCTTTATTTACTTTGTAATATGGAGTTTCAAGAAAACCATAAGCATCTAGTCTAGCATGCAAAGCAAGATGAGTTACTAATCCTACGTTTGGACCTTCTGGAGTTTGAATAGGACAAATTCTACCATAATGTGATGGTTGTACATCTCTTACATCAAAACCAGCTCTTTCTCTTGTAAGTCCCCCTGGTCCAGTAGCAGTTAATCTTCTTTTATGTTCTAGTTCTGATAATGGATTAATGTTGTCCATGAATTGAGAAAACTGAGAAGCTGTAAAGAATTGTGTTACTTGTGCAGCGAATGGTCTTGGATTAACAATTTGTGAAGGAGTAATATCTGGCACATCTATTGTCGATAATCTATCTTTTGCGATTCTAGCAGTTCTTGTCAAACCAACTCTTAATTTATTAGCTAAAAGCTCAGCCATGTTTCTTACCCTTCTGTTTCCTAAGTGATCAATCTGATCAGGAAGAGCATGAGGATCATTTTGAAGTCTAATCACTTCTTTCATAACCGAAACAATATCTTCTAAAGATAAAACTCTGTCTTCTTTAGTAATCTCTCTTTCTTTTTTAGGTTTCAAATCTTTTAATCTTGACCAAATTTTCCATCTTCCCACAGAAGATAAATCATATCTATCAAAATTAAAAAACATATTGAAAATGAATTCTCTAGCTGAATCTACATTAATCATTTCTTCCGCTCTTAATCTTCTATATATTTCAATTAAAGCGTCTCCTTGATTCTTAGTGATATCTTTTGCTAAAGTATTATCAATATATTTTTGTTCTCCGTTATCTATTCCTAAGAAAAGATTTCTAATATCGTCATCATTGTATCCTCCCAAGGCTTTCAAAATCATGGTTGCAGGAACTTTTCTTTTTCTATCTATTTTTACACTCATTATTCCCGATGGCTCTATTTCAAATTCTAGCCAAACACCTCTGTTTGGAATAATTTTTGAACCAAAATATTTTTCACCATTATTTAAAGTTAATGGAAAAAATACTCCTGGAGATCTTATTAATTGAGAAATTACAACTCTTTCTACTCCGTTTAAGATAAAAGTTCCGTTATCTGTTAAGATTGGAAAATTACCAAAAAACACCTCTTGAGTAGAAGTTTGTTTTGTTTTTATATTCTTTAACTGTACTTTAACTCTTAGCGGAGCAACAAAAGAATCATTGTTCTCTTTTGCGTCAAAACCAGACTCATAGTTTGGTTTGCCTAAGCTATAATCTAAAAAATACAATTCGTATTCTTTCTGTGTATAATCTCTAATAGGAGAAATTTCATTGAAAAGTGCTCTTAACTCTCTTTCCCAAAATTGCTCTCCACCTGCACTTTGCATGAAGATCAAATTTGGAACCTCCTTTCTTACTCGAGATTTGGAAAAATTTTTAATTTTCATAATCTATAAAAACAAAAAAGCGCCCTTTTATTTTAATAGGGTTTTATTAATCTAACTTAGTAATAACTTTAGAAAAATCAAGGTGGGCTTTAAATTAACTTATTAATTGCAATGATATATA
>JAQVLU010000032.1 GCA_028703995.1 Minisyncoccota bacterium | reverse complement strand
TTTTCTGCTGACCTTACATTTTTTAAACTATTTTCATCTGTCCCTGTTAAAAAATATACTCTATTATTTTTTCTTAAATGTCTTGCGTAAACATCAGCATATATTTTTTCAAGCGCATGTCCTAAATGAGGATTTCCATTAACATAATCAATTGCTGTGGTTATTAATTTATTTTCCATATTTTTATCTTTTAATAATTAAAACGAATTCTCCTTTTTCAATAATTTTAATTTCGCTAATTTTACCATAAGAAATGGTTTCAAATTTTTTTGTTAATTCTCTTCCAATAATACACTCAAAATCTTCTAATTCTTGAAGCTCTTTTAATGTTTTTTTAATCCTGTGATTAGATTCATAAATAACAACAGGATACTTTGAATTTAAAACTTCTTCAAAAAACTTCTTTCTTTTTTTCTTTGCTGGAGGAAAGCCTAAGAATAAAAATTTATCCATAGGAATGTCAGCCACACTAATTAAAGTCGTAATTGCTGACGGTCCTGGAATCGGAATAATCTCCACATTCTCTTTAAAATATTTTACGAGTTTAAATCCTGGGTCAGATATATTTGGAGTACCAGCGTCAGAAACAAAAGCTAAGTTTTTTTCTTTTAATAGATTTTCAACTAATTTTAATTTCTCTTCATCAGCATGTTCATCAAAACGAATAATTTCTTTTTTGATATTATAAAACTCTAAAAGTTTTCTAGTAACTCTAGTATCTTCGGCTAAGACAATATCTACTTTCTCTAAAATTTGTTTAGCTCTAAAACTTAAATCATCTAAATTCCCAATTGGAGTGGCAACAATGTAAAGCATTTTTTTAAATTATTTTTCTTGCAGTTTCTTTTTTTTCATCAAAATACTGCTTAATGAATTCATAAATAATACCCACAATTGGAATAATGAAAATAGCTCCCACAATTCCTCCGAGTTTAGCTCCGATCAAAACAGAAATTAAAACTAAAACTGTTGGTATTCCAATTATCTTTTTTGTTAATACTGGAACTAAAAGGTTACTTTCTATTTGCTGCAGGATAATACAGAAAAGTATCACAATTAAAGCTTTGACCCAAGAATCGAATAAGGCAAAAAAGACAATAAAAAGACAAGAAATTATTGGTCCCACAATTGGAATAATATTAAAAATACCAGCAATGATAGAAAGTGAAAGAGCGTACTTCACACTGATTATTGATAAAAAGATAAGGGTAAAAACAAAAACAAAAACAGAAGCTAATATTTTTGCATTAAAATAACCAACGACTTGTTTTTTGCTACTCTCAAAAGCTAATAAAACTTTTTTTTCTACCTCCTCTCTAATAGTAAATATTTTTATAAAAGTAATTGGAAATTGATTTTCAATTGACAAGAACAAAGCAATTGTAAAAATGGTCATAAAAGCAAATATTTGCCCGATTAAACTTCCTGCAAAAGAGAAAGTATTCTTAATAAGACTCATTATTTGTTCCTGAAAAGTTGTTATTAAATTAGTAACATTAGTAAATTCAATTCCATTTGCAGAGAAGAAAGCCATTATTTCGTTACTATAACCATAAATATTATTTGTTAAAGAAACAAGTTCGGTGATAAGTGGTGGAAAAATATTTAGTGTTCCTAAAAACAAAATCGCTAAAAAAACCGTGTAAATAATTACCGCAGAAATGCTTCTAGAAATTTTCTTTTGTTCTAAAATATCAATCAAAGGATTGAATAAAAAGGAAATAACTAGCGCTAAAAAAATCCATAATATTATTTCGCTGAAATAAAAAAGAGAAAAAACAAGTAGGCCAAAGATAAAAATTCTAAATAAGGCCTTGTAAGTGATATCAATTTTTGTTATTTTTTGTTCCATAGTTTAGTAGTAAATCTTCAAATTTATCTTTATCTTTAAAAGGACCAATTAAGGCCAAATTTAAATTTTTAGATATAAAAACTTCTTTAGCCACTCTTTGAATATCATCATCACTTACTTCGTCAATTTTTTTAAATAAAGTACTGATATCTTCTATCGAACCTTTTAATATTTCTTGGAGTCCATAAAAGTTAGCTTTAGCGTTAGAACTTTCAAGAGAAATTAAAGTTCTTCCTTTTAAATAATTTTTTGCTTTTTGAAGTTCTTTTTCTGGAACTTTCTTAAAAGTTATTTTTTCATATTCTTTTAAAATAGAAGAAATTCCTTGTATGATTTTTTTGTTATCTAATCCCGAAAAAGTAACTAAACTTCCAGAGTCAGTATCGGAATCATTATATGTCCTTATGTCGTAAGCGAGTCCTTGCTTTTCTCTTATCTCTGTAAACATTCTTGAAGACATTCCTCCCCCAAGGATTGTAGCAATAATCTCTAAAATAAATCTATCCTTGTGATTGATGTCGTAGCCTCTAAAACCTAAAGCGATTTGAGATTGACCCGTATCTTTTTTATATAAAAGAACATTTGGCTTCTTCTGGTTTTCAATTACCTTTTCTTTATCTCTAGCCTCACCTTTAGAAATGTTTTTAAAAGCTTTTTCTATTTTTAAAATAACTTCATCTTCTTTTATCTTTCCGGCAACACAAACAACTGTATTTTTAGAAACATATTGAGATTTCATATAATCTAAAATTTGTTTACGATCAATCGTTAAAATTGTTTTTTTAGTTCCAATAACATCTCTTCCGGCTGGCTGATCTTTATAAAGTAAAGCTTTCCAAACTTCACAAATATATCTCATTGGAGTATCTAAATACATATTAAACTCTTCTTTTATAGTACCTCTCTCTTTTTCAATCTCTTTCGCAGAAATTGTAGAATTTAAATAAATATCAGAAACCCAATCAATCGCAAAATCAACATATTGATTATCAATCTTGGCAAAGTAACCAGTATACTCTTCTCCTGTAAAAGCATTAGTTATTCCTCCTATAGCGTCTATTGGCTCGACTACATCCATTGGAGTTTTTCTTTGAATTGTTCCTTTGAAAAGCATATGTTCTAAGAAATGAGAAATCCCAGCAATTTCTTTAGTCTCATATTTTGAACCAGTCTTAACTAGAACAAGAACTGTCGCTGTTTCAGTATCTTTTTGAGGAATAGTAATAATTCTTAAACCTGATTTTAAAATTGTTTTTTTATACATTTTTATTAAAATATTCTTTTAGTCCACTAATCAAAACTCTTTCTTGTTCCATAGTGTCTCTGTTTCTAATAGTAACCGCATTATCTTCTAATGTTTCAAAATCAATCGTTACACAGAATGGAGTTCCTATTTCATCTTGTCTTCTGTATCTTTTTCCAACAGTTCCTGTTTCATCATATTCAGTGATAAATGAAGAAGAAAGTAATTCAAAAACCTCTTTGGCTTTTGAAGTTATGACTTCTTTATTTTTAACAAGCGGAAGAACTGCTATTTTATTAGGAGCTATCTTTGAATTAAATTTAAGTAATATTTCCTTGCTTTCTCCTTCACCCGATCTTCCTTTTTCAAATTCAGTATAAGCATCACAAATGAGTGCAAGCATTAATCTATCTACTCCAACGGATGGCTCTATAACGTAAGGAATATATTTTTCTTTAGAAGCTTCATCAAAATATTTTAATTCTTGTCCTGAAAATTTCTCGTGCTGACTCAAATCGTAATCACCTCTACTTGCGATACCTTCAATTTCAGACCAACCAATAGACGGAAAATTATATTCTATGTCAGAGCAAGCAATAGCATAATGCGCAAGATCTTCTTTGGCAGCTTCTTTAATCCTTAAGTTCTCTTTTTTAATTCCAAGAACTTCTGTATACCATCTCATACTTTCCTCGATCCAATATTTATACCACTTTTCCTGTTCTCCTGGCTTAATAAAAAACTCCATCTCCATTTGTTCAAATTCTCTTGTTCTAAAAACAAAATTAGAAGGAGTGATTTCATTCCTAAAAGCTTTTCCTATTTGAGCAATTCCAAAAGGAACTTTAATTCTTTGAGTGTCTAAAACATTTTTGAAGTTTATAAAAATTGACTGAGCTGTTTCTGGACGCAAATAAGCCACCGAAGAACTATCTTCCACAGGACCAATAAATGTTTTAAGCATTAAATTGAAATTTCTCACGTCCATTAATTCTCCTCCACATTCAGGACATTTAAGTAAAGACAAATCATTAACATTATTTTTTTCCATTAAATGATCCGCCCTAAATCTTTTATGACAGCTCTTACACTCAGTTAAAGGATCTGTAAAATTCTTTAGATGACCAGAAGCTTCCCACACTTTTGAATTTGTAATAATAGCGCTATCTAAACCAACAATATTTGGTCTAGAGTTTACCATAAAATTAAGGTAGCTGTCCTTAATATTTTTTTTCATCTGACTTCCTAGTGGACCGTAGTCATAAAAACCTCCCAATCCGCC
>JAQVLU010000031.1 GCA_028703995.1 Minisyncoccota bacterium | reverse complement strand
TTCTTTTTTTCTCAAAAAGTTTCTGTATTTCTTTTTTTCGTCTTGAACAAGACGTTTTTTTGCTGACTTTAGTATTGGCATGGTTCTAATATATACTAAAGTTAAAAAATATGCAAGAGTTTCGTATGACGTTGTGTATTAGAATAATTACAAATTTGTATACTTTTTGTAATTATTTTATTACACTAAAAACTTCTTTATTTAAAAATAATAAAAGATATGATATATTGTAATTATGATTACATATTTGAAAGGTAAGGTTTTTTACAAAGGATTAAAAAGTATTTTTCTTTTAGTAAACGATGTTGGTTATGAGATATTTTTATCTCCTTTAAACTTGAAGAAAGTAAAGGAAGGAACAGAAGAGGCGGTCTATACTCAGCTTGTTTTAAAAGAAAAAGAAGTTGAGCTATATGGTTTTTTAAGTTTTAATGAATTAGAGCTTTTTAAACTTTTAAAAACAATTTCTGGAGTTGGTCCAAAGATTGCTCTTCTTTTTGCAGAGTCTGGGTCACTCTCTAAATTAAAATTTAATTTAGAGAATAATAAGGCGCCTAAAGGAATTGGGAGTAAAAAAATACAAAAGATATTGCTTGAATTAACAGGAAAAATAAAAGAAATAGAAAAGGGTGAAAGCCACAAAGACATCGAAGTTATTGAAGCCTTAAAGTCTTTAGGGTTTACTCAAAAAGAGATTAAAAACGCTTTATCTCAAATTGATAAAGAAATAACAGATGTTGAAGAAAAAATAAAAGCTGTTCTTCGCTTCTTAGGAAAATGATAAAAAAACACCTTCCAAAATTTATTTTTAAGATTTATCACTTTATGCTTGCAATAATAGGGGCATTGATTTATGGTTTTCCAAGCAAAAAAATTAAAGTTATTGCGATTACAGGGACTAATGGTAAATCAACAACCGCGAATATTTGTTTTAATATTTTAGCTGAACGATTTAAAGTAGCTTTAGTTTCTTCTATCTCTTTTAGGGTGGGAGATAAAGAAGAAGTGAATGATCTTAAAATGACAATGCCTGGGAGGTTTAAAATTCAAAAATTTTTAAGCGAGGCTGTAAAAGCAAAATGTGATTACGCTATTATAGAAGTAACTTCAGAGGGAATAGAACAATTTAGGCATAGCTTTATAGATTTTGATGTGGCGATATTTACAAATTTGTCTAAAGAACACATTGAAGCACACAAAGGATTTGATAATTACAAAAGAGCTAAGGGTAAATTGTTCAAAACTGTTAAAAAGATTCATATTTTAAATAAAGATGATCCTTATTTTGAATATTTTAATTCTTTCCCTGCGGAAAAGAAGATGACTTATTCTACTTTAAAAGAAGCGGATGTTTCTGCTAAAAATGTAAACGCAACTCAAAGTTTCTCAGAATTTAAAATTAATGAAACACTTTTTAAAACTAAACTTTTGGGAGGCTTTAATGTCTGCAATCTTTTAGCTGGAATTACTTTGGGCTTATCTCAAGGATTAAGTTTAGAAGAATGCAAAAGAGGTGTAGAAAAAGTTTCTGGAATTAAAGGAAGAATGCAAAAAATTATTTCAGAACCTTTTTCTGTTTTTATAGATTATGCTTTTACTCCAAACGCTTTAGAAAAAGTTTACGAATATTTAAAACCAACAATTGTGGTATTAGGCGCTTGCGGAGGAGGAAGAGATAAATGGAAAAGGCCAGTTTTAGGAGAGATTGCTTCTAGATACGCAAAACATGTTTTAATTACTAACGAAGACCCATACGATGAAGATCCTCAAGGAATAATAGACGAGGTTGCTCTTAAGGTTGAAAATCCAATTAAAATTTTTGATAGAAGAGAAGCTATTAGCAAGGCTTTGTCTTTAGCTCAAAGGGGAGACACAGTTGTTATTACGGGAAAAGGGTCAGAAACATGTATTATGTGGGAAGGGGGAAGAAGAGAGGCTTGGGACGAAAAACAAGTTATTTTAGAGGAATTTGATAAAATAAAAAGGAGTTTTTGATTCTCCTTAAAATAGAATTAGTTCTTCTCCTAAAAAGGCTTCCATTAGCTCTGGGTCGTTTCTTTTTAGAATTTCTGCACAAGCATTAATGTATGCTTTTTCGCCCATTTTATGGCGGTTTCTTTCAATAATCAGTTCCTCGTTGGTTAATTTTTCTAATTCTTTAGGTTCCATAATAATTCTCCAAATATCTATGATTGTTTTACCACTGTAAAATAGTAAAGTCAAGTGAAAAGTGGTTGATTTAAAAAATAAAATATTGTATTATTAAATTAAGCTATGTTTCAAGAAATAGAAATAAAAACAAAAAGAATTCAAGATCAACTTTTTTGTGAATCTTTCAAAAGCGAAACTAAAAATTATAAATTTAAATTTATAGATTTATTTGCTGGAATTGGAGGAATAAGAATGGGTTTTGAAGAATATGGTGGAGAGTGTGTTTTTAGTTCTGAATGGGATAAACATGCACAAACTACTTACCAAATTAATTTTGGAGAAATTCCGTATGGAGATATAACTAAAATTAATGCAGAAGAAATTCCTAATTTTGATTTTTTGCTAGCTGGATTTCCTTGTCAACCTTTTTCTCAAGCAGGACTTAAGAAAGGTTTTGAAGATACTCGAGGAACTTTATTTTTTGAAATTGCGCGAATTGTTGAATATCACAAACCTTCAGTATTATTTCTTGAGAATGTTAGAAATTTAGCAAGTCACGATAATGGAAAGACTTTGCAAGTTATTAAAAAAACTTTAGAAGATTTAGGCTATAATGTTTTTTTTAAAATATTAAATGCAAAAGATTTTGGAGTTCCTCAAAATAGAGCTAGAATATATATTATTGGTTTTAAAGATAAAGTAGAATTTAAATTTCCTAGTGAGCTTAAAATTGATACGAAATTGGGAAATATTTTAGAAAATAAAGTAGCGGATAAATATACTCTTTCAGATAAATTATGGGCTGGACATCAAAGAAGGAAAGCCGAACATAAAAGTAAGGGTAACGGGTTTGGTTATTCTATTTTTGATAGAGATTCTAAATATACAAGCACAATATCTGCTAGATATTATAAAGATGGTTCTGAGATATTAATAAAGCAAAAAAACTTAAATCCTAGAAAAATAACTCCAAGGGAAGCGGCAAGACTTCAAGGATTTCCAGATACGTTCAAAATTGGAGTAAGTGATACTCAGGCATATAAGCAATTTGGGAACAGTGTTTCTGTTCCTGTTATTAAGGCTTTAGCCAAACAAATTATAAAAACATTGAATCTATGAATATCAAAAAATTAAAGATTAAAAAAGCAACGCTTGATATAAATCTTATTTTTTATAATTTTTTAAAAAAGATAACTCAATTTCGTTTAACCGATAATCAGATTAACAATTTATTAGTTATTTATTTTTCTAATAAAAAAACAAGCAAGGATAATCTAAAATATTTATTTAGTGACTATATTAAAAACAATATTAAGAAAAATAATATTGTTTTATTGAATTTAATTGATGAAATTGATAATAAAAACATAGAGATTTTTATTTTTTCTTTGAAACTTAATCTAATCAAAGATTTAATTGTTAAAGAGGCTAAATTGACACAAACAATTAAAATTCAAGAGCTAGAAGGGTTAAATCAACTTTCTTTAAAGTATGATAAAATTTCTACTCAAATTGCTTATATTAATAGAGTTAGTGGAGCGTTGTTGTCATTATTGTTTTTTGAAAAAATAGAAAAAGAGGAAGTTAACTTTATTTCTGACTCAACAAAAATATTTTTAAAAAACATTGTAAAAGAATACAAATTGTTAAAGAAAAAAGGATTGGAAGCTAATCAAATTTTTAACCTTCTTTTATCTGAAAGTATTAACCAGTCTATTATTAGTTCTGCTGGGGTAGATTATGAAGATAGAATTAAAGCAATATTAATTAGTATAGGAATACCCGAGAAAGAAATAACAAAGACGCATGATAAAGATGATAAATCTACAGAATTTGATTTTTTCTTTGATTATGAAGGAAGAACTTATGGGATAGGAGCGAAAAGAACTTTGAGGGAAAGATATAAACAATATATTAAAACTGGTCACATGTCGAAGATAGATGTAATGATAGAAATAACTTTAGGAACTGATTTAAGAGAAGCTGCTGCAAAAGCTATAAGAAGTCATGAGGTATATTTATTTGTAGCTGATGAAGTTTACAATTCAAATAAGTTTTTACAAAATATAGAAGGGATATATCCCGCAAGCAAGCTTTCTATAAAGCTACTTAAACAATTGAAATAGGATCAAGGAAAACTTGACTATTTCTATTTTTATTACTATAAAGTATATATATGCACGCATTGGGATTAATAGGAGAAAATTTTTTAGGAGTCACTAACACATATGTGATCGCAACAATAGTTGCAGTTT
>JAQVLU010000030.1 GCA_028703995.1 Minisyncoccota bacterium | reverse complement strand
ACTTTATTCGCTATGATTAAAATATGAAAATTGGTATTGATTTAGGAACAAAAAATTCTCTGGTTTTTATTCCAGGTAAGGGTATTGTCCTTGACGAACCTTCTGTAGTAGCTGTTTCAATGAGTGAAAACAAAATTCTTGCAGTTGGTAGTCAGGCAAAAGAAATGATTGGAAGAACTCCAGATGCGATTACAGTCTTTAGACCTCTTCGTGATGGGGTTATTGCTAATTCAAAAATAACTCAAGCGATGATAAAGTATTTTATAACAAAGGTTAATAAGGGGTTTTCTAGGTTTATTAAGTCAGATCTTTTGATAGGAGTTCCAGCAGGAATTAGTTCTACTGAAAAAAGAGCCGTTATTCAATCAGGTATTGCGGCCGGAGCAAAAGATGTTTTTGTGGCTAAAGAACCTATTCTGTCCGCTATTGGTGCCGGCATTCCTATTAACTTACCTTCTGGGCATATGATTGTTGATATCGGTGGAGGAACAAGTGAGGTGGCGGTAATTTCTTTAGGAGGGATTGTAACTTCTCAGTCGTTAAGAGTAGCTGGAGATGTTTTAGATGCATGTGTAACAGAATATATTAAAGATAAACACAATTTAGCAATAGGTGATCAAACAGCCGAAGCAATTAAAATGAAAATAGGGACAGCGCTTCCTTCTTCAAAAGAAGAAACAATGGAGATTAGAGGACGAGATTTAGAAACCGGACTTCCAAAAACAATAAAAATTGCCTCAAATGAAATTTGTGAAGCTATTTCTGATTCTTTAGATGAGATTGTTGTTTGTATTAAGGCAGTTTTAAGAGAAACTCCTCCAGAGCTTGCGGGAGATATTATGGACAAAGGAATGGTTATCGCTGGGGGTGGAGCTTGTTTAAAAAACATAGCGACTTTAATTTCTCAAAAAACAGGAGTTCCTTGTTTTATTGCTGAAGATCCTCTTCGCTGTGTTGCTAAGGGAACAGGAGTTGTTTTAGATAATTTAGATATTTATAAGAAATCCTTAATGACTAAAAAATAATAATATGGAAAAGGAAAAATTTGTTATTCAAGGTAGAGAAAAGTTAAAAGGGGAAATTGAAGTTGGTGGAGCTAAGAACGCTACTTTTTCTATTCTTGCCGCTTCTATTTTAACAAACGAAGATGTTTTTATTGATAATCTTCCTTTAATTGAAGATGTTTTAAGAATGATCGAGATATTAGAAGGCATGGGGGCAGACATAGAATGGCTTAGTAGAAGAAAAATCAGAATTAATACAAAAAACATTGATCCAAATAACATTGATAAAAAGAAAGTTTTAAAGTTTAGAGGCTCAGTTCTTTTATTCGGACCACTTCTTGCTAGATTTAAAAAGATTAGTTTACCAAAACCTGGTGGTTGTGTTATTGGAGCTCGTCCAATAGACACTCATTTAGACGCTTTTTCTGATCTAGATATGAAAATAGAGGAAGAAGATCATTCTATTAAAATTGAAACTGATGGAAAAACAAAAAGAAAGACAATTATTTTAAATGAAATTAGCGTTACCACCACAGAAAACATTCTTCTTTTTGCAGCTTTAAATGAGGGAGCAATAATTGTGAAGATGGCTGATATGGACTATCCTTCAATGGAACTGATTAAGGTTTTAAAAAAGATGGGTGTTAGCATAGAAGTTGGTTTTCATCAAATAAAGATTACGGGGAAGAAGGAACTTTCTTCTTTTACACACAAAATAATGTATGATCCTATTGAAGCTGGAACCTATATCATTCTTGCTTCCGTAACTAAAGGAGATATTCTTGTTAAAAATGTTGATTTAAGATATTTGTATTTTCCTTTGAAAATATTAAAGAATGCAGGTATGACAATTAAGATTTATAAGCAAGAAGAAGATGATGTTAACTCTATTAAAATAATGCCTTGGGAAAAGATAAAGATAGAAAGAATTCAAAGTATGCCTTTTCCAGGACTTCCTTCAGATCTTTTACCGCTTTTCGGAGTCTTAGCGAGTCAAGCCAAGGGGGCCACTATTATTCACGATCCTTTATACGACGGAAGATTAGAATATTTAAAAGGATTAAAGAAAATGGGAGTAGATATTTTCTTTTCTGACCCGCATAGAGCAATTGTTTCTGGACCATCAGAACTTTACGGAGCAGATTTAGGTTCTTTTGACCTAAGGGCAGGAGCTTCTCTTATAACCGCTGCCTTAATTGCAAAGGGAAAGACAACCATAAGAGATATCTATCAAGTAGACAGAGGTTACGAACAAATAGATAAAAAGTTAAAAAAATTAGGAGCTGACATTAAAAGGGTAAAGTATGAATAAAGTCATTGGACATAAAAAGCAATTAGATTTTTTCTCAAAGATAATTGAAGAAGGAAAAATACCACACGCTTTTTTGTTTTTTGGAGAAGATAAGATAGGGAAAAAGACTTTTGCTTTTCATCTCGCAAAATTAATTTTATGTGAGAATAAGGCGTGTCTTGAATGTAAAACTTGTTTAGATATTGATAAAAGAATTTCCCCTGATGTTTGTTTAATAGAGAGTGAAAACAACAATATTGAAATTGATAAGATAAGAATGCTTAAAGAGTTTCTTTCTTTAAAGAGTTATAGTAATAAAAAGAAGATTGCCATTATAAACGACGCTCATTTAATGAGAAAAGACGCACAAAATAGTCTTTTGAAGTTACTAGAAGAACCACCCGAAAACTCTGTGTTGATTCTTGTTACCAATTTTAAAGAAATGATTTTAGAAACTATAAAGTCTAGAGTTCAAACAATTAATTTTAGTAAAGTTCAATCAGAAGAAATTGAAGCTTATTTAAAAGAAAAAGGAATTGAAGCAAAATTAATAGAAGAAACTGTTTTCTATGCAGGAGGAAAGATTGGCAAAGCCATAGAATTTTTAGAAAACGCAGATCAAAGAGAGTTTTTTTCAAAAACAATGAATTATTTAAAAAGAATGGAGATTGATGGTTTTGAAAAAAGGTTTGAATATGTTAAAGAGATTTATGAAGACCGAGAAATTGTTTTAGAGGTTTTAAACACTTTTGAACGATTTTTTAGAAGGTTAATGTTTTTTAAACTCTATGGAAAAACAAGTGATTCTTTTAAAAATTATTCTTTACTAAAAATTAAGAATGTTATAGAAGAAATACAGAAGACAAAATATTATTTTAACAATACAAATACAAACAAAAAATTATTATTAGAAAATTTAATGATTAATATATAATATATGTATAAAGAACAAATAGAAAATATTAAACCTGAATTTGAAAAAGCATTTAATTATGTTTCTCAAAAATTAGTAAGTATTAAAACAGGAAGAGCTAATCCAGCCCTTGTTGAAAATACTTTGGTAGATGTTTATGGTTCTAAGATGCCGATTAAACAATTAGCTTCTATTTCAGTTTCAGGAGCAAAAAAATTAAGAGTTGAACCTTGGGATAAATCATATATTGAACCAATTGCAAGAGCAATACAAGCAAACACTGCACTCTCTCCAGCCACAGACTCAACCGGAGTTTTTATTACTATGCCAGAATTAACAGAAGATGTTAGAAAAGATATGATAAGAACTGTAGGCCAAATTGATGATAGTGCTAAAAAAACGATTAGAAAGTATAGAGATGAAGCTTGGTCAAACATTCAAAAAATGCAAAAAGAGGGGACTATTTCTGAAGACGATAAATTTAGGGCTAAAGATGAACTACAAAAAGTAGTTGATTCTTATAATAAAAAAGTAGACGATCTTATTATAAATAAAAAAAGAGAACTAGAAGCATGATTTTTGATTTTTTAATAGCTTTAATAGCTTTTGCCATTATTATCACCATTGTTATTACAGCTCACGAGTTGGGACATTTTTTAGGAGCGAAAAAAACAAAAACAAAGGTAACGGAATTTGCTATTGGTTTTCCTCCCTTTATTTTCAAGAAACAAATTGGAGAGACTCTCTTTGGAATAGGAGCTATTCCTTTTGGAGGGTATAATAAAATACACGGAGAAGACGAATCTGAAGTGAGTAAGGAAGATAAATCTAGTTACACCTCAAAAACTACACCTCAAAAACTTTTAATTATTATTGCTGGAGTTGTTGGTAATTTTATTCTTTCAATTATTCTTTTTTACATTGTTCTTTCTTTTTCTTCTTTTTCAGCTACCATGGGACTCATCAATGAAGAATATAAGTTTCCTTTAGGAACTCAAGAGAATGCTCTACTTATAGGGGCAGTTGAGAAAGATTCTCCAGCTGATTTTGCTCAAATTAAAGCAAATGAAATTCTTCTTACAATTAATGGAGAAAAGATAGAGAATGTAAATAGTTTGAAAACTATTTTAAATGAAACAAAAGGAGAAGCTTTGGCGGTTTATACTAAAAACAGAGAAACAAAAGAAGAAACTTTTCATTTAGTAAACAATAATGCAGATAAATTAGGGATTGCTTACACAAACATTGTTAACATTTCCTATAATGATAATTTAGTAGATAAGATTTTTGCTGGTGTTTTTCATACTTATAACTTTGC
>JAQVLU010000029.1 GCA_028703995.1 Minisyncoccota bacterium | reverse complement strand
AAATTTTTAAACGAAGGAGCTAAAGTGGTTTTTTCAGATATTAATGAAGAAAAAGGACAAGAGATTGTTTCTAATCTTGAAAATGCTATTTTTGTAAAATGTAATGTTACTAAATCAGAAGAAGTTAATGATCTTGTTAGCAAGGCAGTAGAAAAATTTGGAAGATTAGATATTATGGTCAATAATGCTGGAACAGCATCTTTAGGAACTGTTGATGTTTTAAGTGATGATGATTGGCAAAGAGTTATTAATGTCAATTTGACAGGAGTTTTTTATGGAGTAAGAGCAGCTTCAAAATATATGAAAGAAAATAATATTAAGGGTTCTATTATTAGCACTTCTTCAATATTAGGAATTAATGGTTTTGTTGGTGCAATTTCTTATTGTGCTGCTAAAGGAGGAGTGAACCAAATAACAAGAACAGCAGCCATGGAATTAGCTCCTTATGGAATTAGAGTTAATGCAATTGCCCCTGGGTTTATTAGTACAGAAATGACAAGAGGTATATTAGAAGACGAAAAAACAAAACAATTCTTAGAAGCTTCTACTCCTCTTGGATATATTGGTGAGCCAGAAGATATAGCTAATGCAGCCTTATACTTAGCTTCTAACGATAGTAAATATTCAACAGGAAGCATTCTTTACGTTGATGGAGGATGGACAGCGAGGTAAGCTATTGACAAATGAATTTAAATATAATATAATTTAAACAATATTGAGAAGGCGAGGTCTCGAATATTATATGAGATCTTGCTTTTTTAATTTAAAAATTATGAAAACATTTAATAAAACAAAAAGTAACTTTGGTTTTAAAAGAAGAAGGTTCGGAGCGAAAGATTTTTCTAGAAGCCAAAAGAAATTTTCAAACAAAAAGATTGATATTTCAAGATTTATTGCTGAAAGTTCAACAAATAAAATCAAGCAAGTAGAATACGTTCCTAAACATAAGTTTATTGATTTTGAAATAGAAGAAAAATTAAAAAACAATATTGTTAAAAAAGGATACGATACTCCAACCCCAATTCAAGACCAAATTATTCCTTTTATTTTAGATAAAAAAGATGTTATAGGTATTGCTAATACAGGTACTGGAAAAACAGCAGCCTTTTTAATACCTAAAATTAATCATGCTCTTTTAAACAAGGCTAGTAAAACATTAATATTGACTCCTACAAGAGAATTAGCTCTTCAAATAGAAGATGAGTTTAAAGAATTTGCTAGAGGTTTGAATATTTTTGCTGTTTCTTGTATCGGAGGAACAAGCATCAGAAAACAATTTTTTGACCTTAAAAGAAGTCATAACTTTGTTATTGGTACTCCAGGAAGAATAAAAGATTTGATGCAAAGAAAGGCTTTGAATGTTAGTTTATTTGACACTATTATTTTAGATGAGGCAGATAGAATGCTTGATATGGGATTCATAGAAGACATTAGATTTATTTTAGAAAAAATGCCTGAAACTAAGCAAGGACTTTGTTTCTCAGCTACTATTTCAAAAGAGATTGAAGGACTAGTAAATAAGTTTTTAAAAGAACCGATTAAGGTTTCAGTTAAAGTGAGAGAATCTTCTCAAAATGTTGATCAAAGTGTTATTAGAACACAAGACAAATTAGAAACTTTATCTGAGCTTTTAAGTAAAAACAATTTTAGCAAAGTTTTAATTTTTGGTAAAACAAAACACGGAGTAGAAAAACTTTCTAAATCATTGAGAGTAAAAGGTTTCAAGGTAGAATCAATTCATGGAGACAAAACTCAATCAAAAAGACAAAAAGCTTTATCTTTATTCAAAGAAAACAAAATTAATATATTAGTTGCTACAGATGTTGCAGCAAGAGGACTTGATATTGATGATATCACTCACGTTATTAATTATGATATGCCAGCGACTTATGAAGACTATATCCATAGAATTGGAAGAACTGGAAGATGTCAAAAAAAAGGATGTGCAATAACATTTTCTTAAAAGATAAAAAGAAGCCATTTGATGGCTTTTTTTGTTTCCAAAAATATGGTAATATTTATTTATGATTGAAATATTTTTTAAAGACATAAAAAGCCAAAAATTACAAAAACTAGATGAAGTTAAGAATGGAGCTTGGGTAAACATTGAAAAAGCGACCATAAAAGATTTAAATTTTGTAAAAAAAATCACTGGTTTAAGTGACAATGATTTAGAAGATGTTTTAGATATACATGAGCTTCCTCGTATTGAAAGAAAAAAAGAAGCTCTTATTATTTTTGTTAGAGACGCACAATTTTTTAATGGAGATAAAGATATTTCAACAACTCCTTTGACTATAATTATAACTAGAAAAAACATTATTACAGTTTCAATTTCTAAATTAGAAGCGATTGAATTGTTAATAAATAAAGGATTTGATTTTTCAACTACTCAAAAAAGTAAGTTCACGATAAATGTTTTATTAAATATTTCTAAGAATTTTACTAAAAGTGTTAAAAATATAAATAATAGTATTGAATATCAAAAAGATAAGTTAGAAAAAATAACTAATTTAGATATTTTAAAATTAATAGAAAACGAAGAAATTTTAAGTGATTATATTTCTGTCCTAGATCCAATGAAGATTGTTTTTGAGGCTATTGAGACAGGAAAGTATGTTCCTATTTATAGTTATGATGAAGATTTGATTGAAGATATGATTATTAGTATTAGACAATCCGTTACGATCTGTTCTACTAATTTAAAGAGTATTAAAAGTTTGCGAGAGTCTTATCAGATTATTTTTACAAATAATTTAAATAGAACAATTAAACTTTTAACTTCAATCACAGTGTTTTTAACTATTCCAACAATGATTGGTAGTTTTTTTGGAATGAACGTAACGATTCCTTTTCAAGAGAATTCGTTTTTATTTTTATACATTTTAATTCTTTCTTTTGTTATCTCTGGTTCTTTTTTTATTTTCTTTATAAATAAAAAATTTTAAATAAGATAAATAGCGAAGAAGTGAGTAATAGTTCCTAAAAGAACAAAAATATGAAAGAGTTCATGAAAGCCGAATCCCTTAAAAAGATTCGGTTTTTTAATGGCGTATATGACTGCTCCTATAGTGTAGAAAAGACCCCCCAAAAGAAGTAGTGATAAAATCAAAGGATAGACTCTTAAAGGGTACATTAAAAAAACAGAAACCCAACCCATTAAAAGATAAAGTCCCGTAGAAGCCCAGCGTGGAAAATGTTTCCAAAAAGAATTAATGAAAACAGCGCTTGCTCCAATAATTGCTAAAACCCAAGTAGTAATTAAAATAATTAGTCCAAGTGGATTTTCTATAATTAAAACGCAGAAAGGGGTGAAAGTTCCTGCAATTAAAAAATAAATAGAGGCATGATCAATTTTTCTTAAATAACCTATTTCTGAGGCTGGTTTTCCAAACAAATGATAGTTTGTACTAGAAGAATATAAGAGAAAAGAACTTATTCCAAAAATAAGGAAACAAACTGTTTCTTCAATGGTTTTAGAGTTAGTTAAAAGAAAGTAGGTTCCTATAATAGATAGGATAGCTCCTAATAAATGCGAAAAACCACTAACCGGATCTTTTATTTTTATCATATTAAATATGATAACATTTATCTACTTTTTCTGCCAGCTTTTATTCTATCATTTTCTGATAAGTATTTTTTTCTAAGCCTAATGCTTATTGGTGTGATTTCTAGATATTCATCATCGTTCATAATACTCATACCTCTCTCAAGAGTTAGGTCAACTGGCGGAATAAGGGCGATAGCATCGTCAGAACCAGAAGCTCTCATATTAGTTAATTCTTTTCCTTTTGTAGGATTTACGGTTAAATCAATACCTTTTGAAGTGTTACCAATAACCATACCTTCATAAACTTGAATAGCTGGTTTGATATATAATAATCCTCTTTCTTGAAGATTGTATAAAGAAAAACCTAAAGATTTTCCAGTTACCATAGAAATCATTGAACCCACTTTGCTTTTTTCAACTTTTCCAGCGTAAGGTCTAAAGCCAAGAACTCTAGAATAAAGAATACCTTCACCTCTTGTATCAACGATGAAGTCACTTTTATATCCAAGAAGCCCTCTTGTAGGTATTTCAAAGATAATTTTAGAGTTATGATTTTCTGTTACAATTGAAGTCATAATTCCAGCTCTTTTTGATAATTTTTCAATAACCGTTCCTGAATTTTCTTCTGGAACAATTATTGTTAATTCTTCGAAAGGTTCTTGTTTAACCCCGTCTTCTTCTTTAATAATTACAGTTGGTTCTGATATTTGAAGTTCATATCCCTCACGACGCATATTTTCAATTAAGATAGCGATGTGCATTTCTCCTCTACCAAAAACTTTATAAAATTCAGGAGCTGAAGAAAAATCAATCCTTAAACCAACGTTAATTTCTAGTTCTTTTTCTAATCTTTCTTTTAATTGTCTATTAGTTACAAATTTTCCTTCTTTTCCAGCAAAAGGAGAATTATTAACTAAAAAGTTTAAAGAGATTGTTGGTTCATCAATACTAATAGAAGGAAGTTTTTCTTGATCTTCATTTTCGCAAAGAGTTTCTCCAATAAAAATATCAGGAAGACCAGCGATCATAACAAT
>JAQVLU010000028.1 GCA_028703995.1 Minisyncoccota bacterium | reverse complement strand
ATTTTAGGTTTTTCTATCAATATTATTAACAAAGTAAAAGATTTAACCTTGCAAGCAAACTTATCTTCCATTAATACTTTAATTTTAGAATATTACTTAGAAAGAAATTCTTTTCCAGAAGAAAATAATTGTAATATAAAAGAAGATTGTTTTAATTTAAAAAAGAAAATTCTTACTCTTTTTACGAAAGATGATATCTATTATAATTCAAACGGAAAAGACTATATTCTATATAGTCCTAGTTTCATTAATAATAAGATGTATTTTGTAACTGGTTCTGATTTACTAATTGAAAAAGTTTTAGAGATTCCAAAATTATAAATTAATAAATTCAACTTCTTTTCCTTCGTGATCTTTCATTTGAATAAAGACTTTTTTAACTTCTATTTCATCAAAAGAATTTTTAATTATTTCTTCGGCAGTTTCCATATCTTCTAGTTGTTTTGCGAATTCTTCTTCTTCGTCAGATATGCCATAAGCTCCGCAATTACTATGGTGCATTAAAATAACTTTTCTAGCATTGTGAAGAAGGTAAGAAACATTGATTTGGTCTAAAAGAAAGTTTTGTATTTCTTTATCTCCACCAGCTAAAGCCTTGCTTGCTCCAGCAATAGAAATAACGTCAGTGTCATCTGTAAGATTATTTTGTTTTATCCATTCATTTGTTTTTTCAATTAAACGAAAATCCATACAATGAATAATAACGGTTGAACAGTTGTGCATATTTATTAATTTATTTTTATAAAGTAATTATAGTCCTAAAATAAAAAGAACGTCAATGACGTTCTTTCTTTTTATTCAATAACTTCAATGTAAGCTTTTTTTACTCCGAAATTTGTTGCTTCTTCGGTTGTAGAGAACCAAATATCTAAATGGTAGTCTCCTTTTCGATAATGCATTCTATCTTCTACAACGAATATTTTATCACCGTATAGTTCTGGAATCTTAACCTTAGTACCAAAAGGTAAAAGATTGTTTGCGACGATTCCGTCCTCAACATGTTTTTGAGAAGCGGTAATAAATGGAGTTGAGTCTGTTTGATCTTCTGTTGAAGAGTACGCAGTTATAATCATGTAGTAAGTTTCTTTTGGTTCGATGTCTAAATCAACTCCAAAACTTTCAATAACTGTATCTCTTTCTGTTAAAATAGGTTTTTCTACTTCCTCTATTTTTTCTTGACTCTTAATTTCTTTTCCAAATGGAAGAAAAATAAAAGAGAAGAAGAGAAGGAAGAAAAAGATATTAATAATTTTTTTCGTGTCCGACATAAATAAATTTTTTTCAAAAATAAAACCCCCTAAAGGGATAATAATATTATTACAAAAAACAACTATTTTGTCAATACTTTTTGAGGGGTAGGTATTGATTATGTGTTTTTTTTATGCTATAAGAAGCTTATGGAAAATGAGACATTATTACAAAAGTTAAACGATGCGGTAAAGGTACCAAGGCCAGGCGATATTATTAATGGAACAGTTTTGGCTATTGAGAATTTATGCATTTATCTAGATATTGGTCCTGCTAAAACAGGAGTTATCTATGGCTCTGAATATCAAGGAGCAAAGAATATTTTAAAGAATTTAAAAATAGGAGATCCTATTTCAGTAAAGGTTGTTACTTCAGAAAATGAAGAAGGCTTTGTTGAATTATCTCTTAAAGAAGCTGCTAGAGAACTAGCTTGGAAGAAAATTAGAGAAGTTAAAGAAGCAAAGAAAGCCTTTGTGATTAAGATTGAAAAAGTAAACAAGGGAGGACTTATAACCGAATTATTTGGTTTTCCAGCTTTCTTGCCAACATCTCAATTATCTTCAATTAATTATCCTAGAGTTCCAGAAGGAGATAAGGTTAAGATTTTAAGAAAATTACAATCATATATTGGAAAAGAATTTGAAGTAAAAGTTTTAGACTTCGATGAAAAAGAAGGTCAAATAATTTTAACTGAAGATTCAAAAGAAACAGAAGAAATCGGAGATGTCATTTCTCAAATTAAAGTGGGAGATGTTGTTGAAGGAATAATTTCAGGAATTGTTAATTTCGGAGTGTTTATGAAAGTAAACATTGGCGGAAAAGATGTTGAAGGATTGGTTCATATTTCAGAACTTGATTGGCAACTTATTGAAGACCCAGCAGAAATCATTCAAATCGGAGATACAGTTAAAGCTGAAGTTATTGATGTTTCTCAAGGAAGAATCTCTCTTTCAATTAAAAAGTTAAAAGAGGATCCATGGAAGAGTTTAAATTACAAAGTAGGGGATACTATTAGAGGAAAGATTTTGAAACTTAATTCTTTCGGAGCCTTTGTTCAAGTGTTAAGAGAAAATATTGATA
Organism: Minisyncoccota bacterium; assembly: GCA_028703995.1. Lineage (GTDB taxonomy): Bacteria > Patescibacteriota > Minisyncoccia > Minisyncoccales > Minisyncoccaceae > JAAZMU01. Next base: position 2,262 of record JAQVLU010000028.1, on the reverse strand, counting down.
ATGATAGTTCTAAAATACAAGGACTAATCCATGTTTCTGAATTTGGAGTAGAGAAAAAAATGCAAGCTGAGCTTGAAGTTCAAAAAGAGTACGACTTTAAGATTCTAAGTTTTCAACCAGAAAGACACTGGATGTCTCTTAAACTTATAAAAAATTAATATATTTCTCTTATGAAAAAAAAGAACCTCTTTTTTGGAGGACTGTTTAAAAATATAATTTTTATTGTTTTAATTTTTATTTCTTTAGGCGTTCTTTTAAGTTTTTTAAATCCAAGTCTTTTTAAAAAAGATACTACGGAAGAGATTTCTATTCCTAAATTAGCTCAATATATTAATGACGGGGAAGTTTCTAAAGTAGAAGTTTTAAAAAATGATGTTACTGTTTATCTACTAGATGAAACAGTTCTTAAGATAAAAAAAGAAGAAGGAATAACTCTTACAGAGAATTTATCATATTACAATATCGAAGAATCTAAATTGCAGGAGGTTAATTTTGTTTACAAAGAAGATGTTTCCGAAGCATTTGTTTTCTTTTTATTGATGATAGGACTTCCTTTTATTCTAATTTTAATTTTCTTTTTCTTTTTTTTAAAAAAGACTAAAGGTTCTTTAAATCAAACTTTTGATTTTACAAAAACAAAAGCAAAATTGCTTTCAAGAAATTTAAAAGACAAGGTAACATTTAAAAATGTTGCTGGACTTAAAGAAGAAAAAGAAGAGCTTTCTGAAGTTGTTGATTTTTTAAAGTCTCCAGAGAAGTATTTAAAGATGGGGGCTAAGATTCCAAAAGGAATTTTACTTGTTGGTCCCGCTGGATGTGGAAAAACATTACTTGCAAGAGCTGTTGCCGGAGAAAGCAATGTTCCTTTCTTTTATGTTTCAGGTTCTTCTTTTATGGAGCTTTTTGTAGGAGTAGGTTCAAGTAGAGTAAGAAGTCTTTTTGAAAATGCAAAAAAACAACAACCTTGTTTAATCTTTATTGATGAGCTTGATAGTATAGGAAAAGCTAGGGGTTTATCAATTTCAGGCGGAAACGAAGAAAGAGAACAAACCTTAAATCAACTTTTAACAGAAATGGATGGTTTTGAAAAAAATGATAAGATTATTATTTTAGGAGCTACAAACAGACTTGATGTTTTAGATCCTGCGCTTCTTCGTCCAGGAAGGTTTGATAGAAAGGTGGTGGTTAATCTTCCAGATATAAAGGAGAGAGAAGAGATCTTAAATATTCACGCTACAAGCAAACCACTTGATGAAAAAGTTAATTTAAGAGAGGTAGCGGAAAGAACTCCAGGTTTTACTGGAGCTGACTTAGAGAATGTTATGAACGAGTCCGCTATTCTAACAGTTAAAAACAAAGAGAGTAAAATTGTTCAAAAAAGTATTTTAGAATCAATAGAAAAAGTTTTATTAGGGCCTGAAAAGAAAAGCAAAATTCTTTCTAAAGAAGAAAAAGCGATTGCCGCTTATCATGAATCAGGACATGCTTTAGTAGCTTCTTTTGTTCCTAATAGTGAGCCTGTTAGAAAAATATCTATTATTTCAAGAGGTTTGGCAGCTGGCTATACTCTTCAAGTTCCTGAAAAAGAAAGAAACTTCAAAAGAAGGTCTGATTTTATTTCTGAAATAGCAGTTCTTTTAGGAGGTTATTTATCAGAGCAAATGATTTTTGGAGAAGTTAGTTCTGGTGCTTCAGAAGACTTAAGAAGAGCCTCTCATTTAGCAAGAAAGATTGTTAAAGAGTTAGGCATGTCTTCACTTGGACCAGTTACTTTTGGAGAAAGAGAAAGAGAAGTCTTTCTAGGTTATGAAAGTAATGAAAGCAAGAACTATTCCGAAGAAACTTCGGTTAAAATTGATAGTGAAGTAAAGAACATTATTTTTGAAGCTGAGAAAAAAGCGAAAGATATTTTAGAGAGAAAGAAAGATATTTTAGAGAAAGTAACTAAAGAACTAATAGCAAGAGAAACTCTTGAAAGAGAGGAGTACGAAAAGATTATAAAATAAGCGCGTGTAGCTCAGTTGGCAAGAGCGCAGGTCTTATAAACCTGAGGTCGTGGGTTCGAGTCCCACCTCGCGCACTTAATTTGACTTATTTAAAAAAATACAATATACTAGACGAGTAAAGTTATACGGCTCTTCAGGGCGTATAGCTCAGTTGGTTAGAGCGTCACGTTGACATCGTGAAGGCCTCCTGTTCGAGTCAGGATACGCCCACATATATAATAAATAAACCAAGAAAGCATGGCAGAAGAAAATAAAA
>JAQVLU010000004.1 GCA_028703995.1 Minisyncoccota bacterium | reverse complement strand
CCATGAACAATTTCTTCGTTCAAAGAAGCACAAACAGAAAAAGGGAACCCCCCTTGTCCTTTAAAACTAGGTTTTCCCTTTAATTCAAGAATAATTTGTTCGGCTCTTTTTTCAATCTCAATGGTTTTTCTTCCTTCCGAAACCATAAGTTCAAGCTCATTAATAGTTTGTTTGAGTAAGTGTCCACCCTTTGCCATTACTTCAATTTCTTCTTTTGTTTTTAGAATCATAATTCTAGTTTTTGTATAATTTCATTATACACTTCTTCTACTTGTTGTTCTCCGTTAATTTTAACTAATTTACCCTGCTTCTCGTAATAGTCAAGAACAGGAGTAACTTCTTCTTTAAACCAACCTAATCTCTTTTTCAAAGCTTCTACTTCGTCGTCTTCTCTTCCTTCTATCTTAGCTCTTTTATCAATTCTTGCAAAGGCTTCTTCGTCTGAAATATCAATTAGAATAACTTTAAAATTGTCTTGCCAGTTATACCATAAAAGGGCTTCATCTAAAAGTTTTGCTTCTAGAATCTTTCTAGGAGAACCATCAAACAAAATCCCTTTTACATCTTCTAAATTTTTAATTCTTTCAAGCTCTTTCATCCAAAGAGAAAAGATAACTGGAGTTAGAACTAAACCTCCATTATCAATACAATCAGCGATTCTTTTACCTGTAAAATCTCCTTGCTTTTTTCTTTCCCTAAGCATTTCACCGCTTCCTAAATATTCTAAACTTAATCTTTCTCTAATAAGAGAAACTTGTGTTCCTTTTCCAGCACCAGCTTTGCCTAAAACACATACGACTAATGGTTGGTTGTTCATAAAAAAATAAAACTTGTTAGGGGTTTTTCCCTTAAATAACAAGTCGTTAAAATTAATTATTTAAATTTTTAATCATTATACTCTCTCATTTCTAGTTGAGAGTTAATTTGCTTCATTGTATCTAAAACAACACTAACAATAATTAGAAGAGCGGTTCCTCCAATCATAAAAGAGAATTGTTGAATTCCAGTTACTCCTTCAATAATAAGTGGAGTAATAGCCACAGCACCTAAAAAGGTTGCTCCAATAATTAAGAGTTTATTTAAAATTGATTGAATATATTCTTCAGTAGGTTTTCCTGGTCTTACTCCTGGAATAAATCCACCCATTTTTTGAAGATTTGAAGAAATATTTTTAGGATCAAAAGTAATTGCTGTGTAAACAAAAGTAAAGATGAAAACTAAAATAAAATAGGTTAATCCATAAACCCAAGAGTTAGAAAACATGTTTGTTAGAAAATCTATGTGTAAAAATGTTCCAACCATAGAAGGAAGCATTACAAGTGATATCGCGAAGATAATTGGAATAACTCCAGAAGGATTAAGTGACATTGGAAGATATGTAGAAACACCCCCATACATCTTATTTCCTCTTATTCTTTTAGCATAAGAAACTGGTACGTTCCTTCTTCCTTCGTTAACAAGAACTACTGCTCCGATAATTAAAACAGAAGCAATAATAAATGATAAATATGAAATTAATTGAGCTGGGTCATAAGTTAAAATTGCTTGCTGAATATTACTTGGAATGTCTGCAACGATACCAGCAAAAATCAAAAGAGAAACTCCATTTCCAATTCCTTTCTCAGAGATAAGCTCACCAAGCCACATTAAGACAACTGTTCCTCCTGTAATCGCTAAAATTGAAGTTACAAGCTCAAAAGAACCCATATTTGCAATAAGGCCTTGACTTTTTAAAAAGATAAGCATTGCGTAACTTTGAAAAGCAGCAAAGAATGGTGTTGCAATTCTTGCATATTGATTAAACTTGCGTCTTCCATCTTCCCCTTCTTCTTTATACATTTTTTCAAGTTGAGGAAAAATCATTGTTAACAGTTGTAAAATAATAGTTGCGGTAATGTATGGTCCTAAACCAAGCATCACAATAGAAACTTGATCAAGCGCTCCTCCGGTGAATAAATTAAGCATTCCAAAAAATTCATTTGAAGAAAAGAATTGTTGAATCTTTGAAACATCTATTCCTGGAATCGGAAGATTTGCCATTAATCTAAAAACAGCTAAAATCCCTAAAACAAAAAGAATCTTGTTTCTTAATTCTTTTGTTTGAATAATTTGACCAATTTTGTTAAACATATTATTTTATTTCTCCTTTTTGCTTTTCAATAATTTCTTTTGCTTTTTTAGAAACTTCGCAGTTTTCAAAAATAAAAGATTTTGTTAATTCTCCCTTAGCTAATATCTTTACCTTAGGCTTTTTAAGATCACTCTTAGTAATTAACCCCTTTTCGTATAAAGTTTCAGGAGAAATTGTATTTCCTTGTTCAAAGTTTTTTTCTAGTTTAGTAAAACTGAAAGTAACAGATTTTTTATCTCTAATATTAAACTGCCAACCTCTCATCTTGTGGTATTTATCAAGCCAGTTTCTAATCATTGGCTGAAATCTTGTTCCAGCTCTTGAGTGTTGCCCTTTCATTCCTCTACCGCAGTAAGTTCCTTTCTTTCCACCTCTTGTTCTTTTAGCTTTTTTGAAATTTGTTTTTAGTTCGTGTATTTGCATAATCTTTCTTTAAATTTGCTTAGCTAAAAGCTCAAATGCCTTTATTGTTGCCTTTGCATTATTTAACTTATTTGATGTCCTACTTAAAATTTTTGAAGAAATATTCTGAATACCTGCTAATTGACATAAAGTTCTAACTGTTCCTCCAGCTACAAGTCCTCTACCACTTTTTTGTGGTTTAAGTAAAATAACTGATGGTCCAAACTTAGCCTCAACTTCGTGATCAATAGTTCCTTCTTTGTTAACTGGAACGTCCATTAAATTCTTTTTAGCTGTTCTTGTTGCTTTTTCAATTGCTTGACTTACGTCTAAACCTTTAGAAACTCCAAGTCCAATCTTTCCTTTTCTATCTCCAACAACAATAATCGCTCTAAAACGAAGCTGTTTTCCTCCAGCAGTAACTCTAGTAACTCTAGTCAAATCAAGTAATTTTGATTCAAATTCATCTTGTGGCTTATTAAATTGTTTGTATTCTTTCTTCATCATAATGATTAAAATTTTAACCCACCTTTTCTTGCTGCTTCGGCAAGGGCTTTTACTCTTCCGTGATACTTATAACCTCCTCTATCAAACACAATTGCTTCAATTTTTTTTACTTGAGCTTCCTTTGCTACCATTTCACCAACTTTTTCTGCTTTTGCAGTCTTTGTTCCAGTAATATCTTTATCAGTAACAGTAAGCAAGGTATTTCCCTTCTTGTCGTTAACCAAAACAGCGTAAATGTGCTTATTTGATCTACTAACGAGTAATCTAGGCCTTTTGTCTGTTCCTGAGATTCTACTAATTATTTTTTTGTGTCTTTTAATTCTTTTTATTGTGTCCATATTTTTATTCTTTAGCTTCCGGCAGCTTTCTTACCTAATTTCTTTCTAACAACTTCTCCTTCGTATCTAATACCTTTTCCTTTATATGGTTCAGGTTTTCTTATCTGTCTTATTGTTGCAGAAATTTGTCCTACTAATGCTTTATCAATTCCAGAAATGGTAATGCTTGTTTTTTCTGCCACAAAGGTAATTCCTTCAGGGGCAGGTATCTTAACTGAATGACTAAAACCAATATCTAAAACTAATTCTGTACCTTGTACGTTAGCTTTATAACCAACACCTACAAGTTCTAATTTTTTAACAAAACCTTTAGTTACTCCATCTACCATGTTCTGAACTAAAGCTCTTTGAAGTCCCCAGAAAGCACCGGTGCTTCTGTCTTCATTTTTAGGAAGAAAAGTTATTTCTTCATTCTCAATCTTAGTTTCAATTAAATCAAGTAAAGGTTTTTTTAATTCTCCTTTAGGTCCTTTTACAGTAATAAATCCTGAATCAATCTTAACTTCAACTCCTTTTTCAATTTTTACGGGTTTTTTTCCTATTCTTGACATATTACCAAATTTCACAAATTATCTCACCTCCAACTTTATTCCTTCTTGCCTCCTTATTTGACATAACCCCTTTTGAGGTTGATACAATAGAGATCCCATATCCTGACTTAACTGGTTTTATTTCTGAAGATGTCTTATATATTCTTTGACCTTGTTTTGAAACCTTTCTTACTTTTGTTATCATTGGAGTACCGTTTTCTTTGTACTTCAAGTCAATTATTATTTTCTTACTTGGCACTCTTCCTTTTCTATCCACACCTAAAACATAGCCTTCTTTTAAAAGAAGCTCTGCTATTCTAAATTTAAATTCAGAATAAGGAACACTGATTTGTTTCTTTTGAACAACCTGTGCGTTATTTATTATTGTTAACATGTCTGCTATTCTGTCCATAATATTTAAAAATTACCAACTACTCTTTTTAACTCCTGGGATTTCCCCTTTATTAGCCATTTCTCTGAAACAAATTCTACATAATCCGAACTTTCTAATATAGGCTCTGTTTTTCCCGCACCTAAAACATCTTCTAGTTACTCTTGTAGAAAACTTTGGTGTTTTTTCTGATTTTGCTATTGATGATTTCTTTGCCATAAACTATATTTAACTTTTTTTAAATGGAAAGTCAAGTAATGTGAATAATTCCTTTCCTTCATTCTTTATCTTCGCTGAAGTAACTACGGTTATTTGCATTCCAAAAAATACATTTGCTTTTTCTGGAGAAATCTCTGGAAAAGCAATATGTTCTTTGATTCCGATGTTTAAATTTCCACCTTCATCAAGAGCAGTAAGCTTAATTCCTCTAAAATCTCTTGTTCTTGGAAGAACGATGTTCACTAATTTATCTAAAAAGTTATACATCTTTTTTCCTCTTAAAGTAACCTTTGCTCCGATAATATTTCCTTCTCTTGTCTTAAATGTTGAAATTGACTTCTTAGCTACAGTTAAAACTGGTTTCTGTCCTGAAAGTTCTGCTATTTGTTTTGAAACATATTCTTCAAACTTTCTTTTTTCGTCGTTTGTTTTAGGAATAATGGTTTTACCAAAACCAGTGTTGATAACAACCTTTTCTATTTTTGGTACAGCCATTATATTTTTGTAAGCAAACTTCTCCATCATTTGTTTTCTTACTTCTTTTTGATATTTTTCTTTAATCATCATATTTCTTTGTTGCACTTTTTACACACTCTTTTTTTAGTGTTATCTTTTGCAAAGATGTAAGCTACTCTTGTCTTTTTTAAACATTTTGGACAAATTAATTCTACGTTAGAAATATCAATAGGTCTTTCTTTTTCAACAATTTGACCCTTTTGTCCTTGTGCTTTTGGACGTAAATGTTTTTTTATGATAGCTACTTTTTCTACCACAACTTTCCCCTTACTTGGGATCGCTTTTAAAACCTTTCCTTTCTTATCTTTGTAATTTCCAGCAATAATGATAACTTGATCTCCTTTTTTAATATTCATATTTTTATACTAATTCTTTAGTCATTGTTGATATCTTGTCAAAACCTTGCTCTCTCACTTCTCTTGCCACTGGTCCTAAAATTCTAGTTCCTTTTGGTTCTTTTGTCTTTGCGTCTAAAATAACGACTGCGTTATCATCAAATCTAATATATGAACCATCCTTTCTTCTCTTTGGCTGTCTTTGTCTGATCACTACTGCTCTTACAACTTGATGTTTTTTCACAACCTTTCTTGGTTCTGCAGTTTTTACAGCACAAACTATGATATCCCCAACTTGAGCGTATCTTCTTCTTGTTCCTCCAATAGGCCTTATACATAAAACAGTTTTTGCTCCTGAATTATCGGCTACTTTTAATATTGTTTCTGGTTGTATCATATTTTTATATCTTTGAGATAACTTCCCACTTTTTATCTTTAGATATAGGAGTGCATTCTCTAATCACAACTTCATCTCCTACTTTAAGTTCTAGCTTCTCGTTATGGGCTTTATAATTCTTATGACTTTTATATCTTTTTAAATATTTTGGATGTACTTTGATTGTTTCAACTTTAACTACAACAGTTTTCTGCATTTTATCTGAAACAATTTTTCCTGTTAATTCTCTTTTTGGCATATTATTTAGTATTTAATATAGTTAATATCTTTGCAATCTCTTTTTTAATTCCTCTAACTTCCTTAATATTTTTTACTTTTGAAGTAGCCAAAGACATCCTTAATTCTTGCGCTTTCTTTCTACTCTCGTCAAGAGTCTTCATTAACTCTTCTCTATTCAATTTTTTTAATTCTTGAATTTTCATATCTCTTTTTTAACAAATTTAACTTTTACTGGAAGTTTATCGCCACATTTTCTGAAAGCTTCTTTTGCATCAATTTCAGGAACTCCCTCAAGTTCAAAAAGAATTCTTCCTGGTTTTACTACGGCAACATAATGATCTACATTACCTTTTCCTCCTCCCATAGGAACCTCAGCTCCTTTTCTTGTAATTGATTTATCTGGGAATACTCTAATCCACATCTTTCCTGTCTTTCTAATATATCTAATTAAAATTCTTCTACAAGCTTCTAACTGATTTGAAGTTAGCCAAGCAGGACCTTGAGCTTTAAGTCCGTATGTTCCAAAAGAAATAAGAGTTCCAGAATCACTAAACATTCTGTTTCTACTTCTTCCCTTCATTTGTTTTCTATATTTTGTCCTTTTTGGTATAAACATATTATTTATTATTTGTCAAACTTTTCTCCTTTATATAACCAAACCTTAATTCCTACCACTCCGTAAGTACAGACAGCAATGTGTGATATATAATCAATGTCAGCTCTAATAGTATTTCTTGGAAGTCTTCCTGCTTCAGATCTTTCTGTTCTAGCAATTTGAACTCCGTCAAGTCTTCCTGCAACTTGTACTTTAACTCCTTTAATCTCTTTATTAGTCATTGCCTTTTCTACAGCTTGTTTGATAGTCTTTCTAAAAGGGGTTCTTCTTTCAATTTTTTGAGAAATCCATTCTGCAATTAATTTTGATGAAGTCCAAGGATTTCTAACCTCCTTAATTTCTAATTTTAACTTACTTTGAACATCTAAAGTTTCTTTTTGAGTAAACTTCATGTCTTTCGCAATTGTCTTTAAAAGTTCTTTATTTAATTTTTCTACACCTTCACCACCTCTTCCGATAATTAATCCTGGTCTTGAAGTATAGATAACAACACTTGTTTTATTTGGAAGTCTATTTATTTCAATCTTTTCTACAGACAAATCCTTAAGTTTTTTATCCAAAAACCTTCTAATTATGTAATCTTCTTTAAGAAGTTTTTTGAAGTTGTTGTCATAAAAACCTCTAGACAACCAATCATTTGTCTCCTTTATTCTAAATACTTTTGGATGTACTTTGTGACTCATTTTTATTTGTCTTTATCTTCTTATCTTCTTTCTTGACTTTTTTATCTACTTCTATTTCAAAATGTGAAGTTCTTTTATTTATTCTATATGCAGTTCCTCTCGCTCTTGGCATTATTCTTTTATAAATCGCTCCTTCATTAACAACTACTCTTGAAATAAACAAATCTTTTGCTTCAACCTGATCAACATTCTTCGCATTAGCTACAGCAGAATTTAACAATTTAAGCATTGGTTCTGAAGTTTTTTTAAGGGTAAATTTTAAGATTGCTTGAGCTCTCTCAACTTTTTTTCCTCTTATCAAATCAGCAATCAATCTTGCTTTCCTTGGCGATACTCTAAAATTATTTAACTTAGCTTTATACATATTTCTTATTTCTTATCAATTTCCTTTTGTAATTTACCACCATGCTTGATGAATTTTGTTGTAGGAGAAAATTCTCCAAGCTTATGTCCTACCATATCTTCCTCAATCCTAACAACTATGTGCTCTTTTCCGTTGTGCACTCCAAAAGAATAACCAATCATTTCAGGGATTATTGTTGAAGCTCTAGCCCAAGTTTTTATTACCACGCCATCGCTTGGTTTAACTTTTGCTACCTTCTTCATTAATTTTTCATCAATATATGGACCTTTTTTAAGACTTCTTGTCATATTTTTATTTTTTTACTCTCCTTTTAACAATTAATTTATCTGACCATTTTTGTCCTCTTGTTCTTACTCCTGAAGCATGTTTACCCCATGGAGTTTTTGGATATTTAAGTCCGATACCAGTTCTTCCTTCACCTCCTCCGTGTGGATGGTCGCAAGGATTCATAGCACTTCCTCTAACAGTTGGTCTGATTCCCATTCTTCTTGATCTTCCAGCATTTCCTATTTTTTCAAATTTGTGTTCGTGATTAGAAACAATTCCGATAGAAGCATAACAAGCTTCCTTAACTTTTCTAATTTCTGAAGAAGGCATCTTCAAAAGTATATATCCTTCATCATGAGCCATAACAACCGCATTTGAACCCGCTGACCTTACAAACTTTCCTTTCTTTCCTGGTTCAAGTTCAACATTATATATTTGTGTTCCGTCAGGGATATTTTTTAATTGCATTCTATTTCCAATATTGACTTCAACTTTCTCTCCAGTCATTACCTTATCTCCTTCTTTCATTCCTTTTGGAGCTAAAACATATCTTTTTTCTCCGTCTTCATATTCTAAAAGTGCAATAAATGCAGTTCTATTTGGATCATATTCAAGTGCCTTTACTTCGGCGAAAACATTTTGTTTGTTTTGACCAAAATCAATCATTCTATACATCTTTTTGGCTCCACCACCAATGTGTCTTACTGAGATTCTTCCACTTGAGCCTCTTCCTCCTGTTTTTTTAATTCTCAAAAGCAACGACTTTTCAGGCTTCTTATTCTTGGTCAAAATTTTTGTACTTTTTTTAACAGTTTTCATATTAATTTGATGTCAAATCAATTTGTTCTCCTTCTCTTATGCGAACAATTGCCTTTTTAAATCCTGCCTTAAAACCTTTAATAAGTCCTCTCTTTTTTGGCTTTCTTGGGGCATTCATGATTCTTACGTTCTCTACGTTAACTCTATATTTCTTTTCAATAAAATCTTTAACTTCAATCTTGTTAAACTTCTTATCTATTCTAAAGGTGTAAAAATTACTTTCTGCTAAGAAAGAAGCTTTTTCTGTAATACAAGGCTTCTTAATCATATTAAAGTTTTCAGAAATGATTATTCCTTCTTTTACAACAGCTTTTTCTTTTTTTACTAATTCTTTTTTTGCCATATTATTTTTCACTTAAGAATGTTTCCTTTATCTTTTCTATTGCTTTTTCAGTAGTTACTAAATACTTGTGATTCATTATATCTAAACAGTTTAAATCTTTTGCTTGAATAGTATCTACTTTTTCGATATTTCTTGCTGACTTGATAACATTTTCATTCACTTCTTCTAAAGCAATAAGCATTGAACCTTTTAAGTTAAGCTTACTAATCATTTCTTTAAAAGTTTTTGTCTTAATTTCAGTAATGTCAAAAGAATCAACAATGATAAGAGTATCACTTTTTAGCTTATCTGACAATACCATGAAAAGAGCTTTTCTTTTCATTTTTTTAGGAACGTCTTTTTTGAAATTTCTTTCGCTTCTAGGTCCAAAAGTAACTCCTCCTCCAATCCATAAAGGCGATCTAATAGAACCATGTCTTGCTTTACCAGTACCTTTCTGTCTCCATGGTTTTTTTCCACTACCAGAAACTTCTGCTCTAGTTTTTGTATTTGCTAAAACTTGTCTCCTATTAGACATCTGAGAAGTCACTATTTGATGAACTAAACTATCATTCATAGGAACTTCAAAAATTTCTTTATTCAATATTTTTTTAATTTCTGTATTAGTTAAAGTTTTCATATTCCTTATCCTCTAATTTCTATTAATGTTCCTCTTCTTCCTGGAATAGCTCCTTTAATAGCTAAAATATTTCTTTCTTTATCTACTTTTTGTATTTCTAAATTCTTCAAAGTCACTCTTTTTGAACCAGCTCTTCCTGGCATCTTTCTTCCTTTAACTACTCTTGCTGGAACACTATATCCAACAGAACCAATTGTTCTGTGTTCGTGTTTTACTCCGTGAGTAGCACTCTTTCCGTGGAATCCCCATCTCTTTACTCCTCCTTGAAATCCTTTTCCTTTTGAGATGCTAGAAACTTTAATTAAATCCCCTTCATTAAAAACAGAGACGTCAACTAAATCTCCAATATTTTTTCCTGAGTCGCTTCCTCTAAACTCTTTCAAGAATCTATAAGGTTTTGTCTTTATTGACTTAGTAACCTTTTTTTCTTTTAATTCTTCGAAACCAATTTCTACGGCTTCATAACCATTCTTTTCTGTTGTTTTCAAATCTAATATCTTGCATGGACCAGCCAAAACTAAAGTCACTGGAATTACCTTTCCTTCTGCATCAAATATCTGTGTCATTTCAATTTTTTTAGCTAATATATATTTCATATTTATTTTCAATAAAAAATCTGAACACTAGTCCAGGATTTTATTAGACCAGTTCATTCAATCAATTCTATACCTTATAATACACTTTTAATTTCAGTGTCAACTCCAGCAGGTAGTGTTAATGTTTTTAAAGCATCAACCACCTTTTGGTTTGGATTTAAAATGTCAATCAATCTCTTATGTATTCTCATCTCGTATTGTTCTCTTGATGATTTGTGTACAAAAGTTGATCTGTTAACTGTAAACTTACTTATTTCAATTGGCAATGGTACGGGACCAGAAATCTGTGCCCCGAACCTAATCGCCATATCAACAATTTGTTCTGCACTTTTGTCAATCACTTTATGATCGTATGCTTTCAATTTAATTCTTAATCTTGGAATTATTTCAATCTTTTCAGTTGTTTTTTCTTTGGCTGACATTTTATAAAGTGTTATTTAATAATCTTTGTAATTACTCCAGCACCAACAGTCTTTCCTCCTTCTCTAATCGCGAATCCTTGTTTTTCTTCAAGTGCTACTGGTACAATTAAATTAACATTAAAAGTAACAGTGTCTCCTGGCATAACCATTTCTACACCTTCTTGTAATGTTACGTCTCCTGTAACGTCTGCTGTTCTAATAAAGAATTGTGGTTTGTATCCTTTAAAGAATGGAGTGTGTCTTCCACCTTCATCTTTTGTCAAAACATAGATTTGTGCTTCAAATTCTGTGTGAGGAGTGATTGAACCTGGCTTAGCAATAACTTGTCCTCTTTCAATATCTTCTTTCTTTAAACCTCTTAATAAAACTCCAACATTATCTCCAGCTGTTCCTTCGTCTAAGAATTTTCTAAACATTTCAACAGAAACAACAGTTGATTTTAAAGTTGGTTTAATTCCAACAACTTCAATTTCTTCGTTTGGATGAATAACCCCTCTTTCAATTCTACCTGTAGCCACTGTTCCTCTTCCTTCAATAGTAAAAACATCTTCAATAGCCATTAAGAATGGTTTTGCAGTGTCTCTTACTGGTTCTGGAACATATGCGTCAACTGTAGCCATTAATTCTAAAACTTTCTTAACGTTCTCATCTTCAGCTGAACTTCCTTCAAGAGCCTTTAAAGCTGATCCTCTAATAATTGGAGTTGTATCTCCTGGGAAATTATATTTCTTTAAAAGTTCTCTAACTTCATCTTCTACTAAGTCAAGCATTTCTGGGTCATCAACCATATCGCATTTGTTTAAGAAAACAACGATTGATGGTAATCCAACTTGTTTAGCTAAAAGAATGTGCTCTCTTGTTTGAGGCATAGGACCATCTGGGGCAGAAACTACTAAAATAGCTCCATCCATCTGAGCAGCACCAGTAATCATGTTCTTAATGTAGTCAGCGTGACCTGGACAATCAATATGAGCATAATGTCTGTTTTCTGTTTGATATTCTAAGTGAGAAATGTTAATAGTAACACCTCTTTGCTTTTCTTCTGGGGCTGAATCGATTAGATCAACTCCTTTGTCATCAGCTTTTTGTCCAGCTAAATGCAATGAGTGCAAAATAGCGGCACTTAAAGTAGTTTTACCGTGGTCAACGTGACCGATAGTACCAATGTTTAAATGTGGTTTTGTTCTTTCAAATTTTTCTGCCATAATTTTTTATTTATTTTTTAATATTGATTGCTAGGCAATCTATATTTAGTTAATAATGAATAATATTAATTTAATATAACAATAATTATTTTACCTATTTTTGGCTAAAAGTCAATAGCTGATTAAAATGGTAAATCTTCTAATTTTAATCCTTCGTTTTTATCCTCTTCAATCACAACTGGTTTTTCTTCACTCAAAGCATATTTTGAAACAACATATGCTTTTTGATTATCAAGAATAACCACTTTTCCATCTCTGTCTACTATTTTTTTGATTTCGTTAAAATCCATACTATCTTCTTTTACCTTCAATGATTTCCTGAGAAATATTTCCCGGAACTTTTTCGTAATGACTAAATTCCATCGTAAATGTTCCTCTTCCTTCAGTAAGTGAACGAAGTCCTGTTGCATATCCGAATGTTTCTGATAAAGGAACTTTTCCGTAAATAACTTTAAGTCCGAATCTATCTTCTGTTTGATCAATCTGACCTCTTCTTGATGATAAATCTCCGATTACGTCTCCCAAGAAACTATCTGGGATAACAACTTCCATCTTCATTATCGGTTCTAGTATGTGTGGATTTGCTTTTTTAGCAGCTTCTATTAAAGCTTGAGCTCCAGCAATTTTGAAAGCAATTTCAGAAGAGTCAACTTCGTGGAAAGATCCATCGTATAGAGTAGCTTTAACATCAATTATATTATATCCGGCTACAACTCCTTTTTCTAAAGCTTCTTTAATACCTTTTTGAACCGCAGGAACATATTCTCTTGGAATTACTCCTCCTTTAATTTCATCTACAAATTCAAATCCTTTTCCTCTTTCAAGTGGCTCAATTCTAATCTTAACGTGTCCGTATTGTCCTCTACCTCCTGATTGTTTAACATATTTGTATTCTGCTTCAGAGTTCTTCTCGATTGCTTCTCTGTAAGCTACTTGTGGCCTTCCAACGTTAGCTTCAACTCCGAATTCTCTTCTCATTCTATCAACAAGAATATCTAAGTGTAACTCTCCCATTCCAGCAATAATAGTTTCTCCTGAATCCTCATCTGTCTTTACTCTAAAAGTAGGATCTTCTTCTTGAAGCTTTTTAAGAGAAGCTCCCATTTTTTCTTGATCTCCTTTTGTCTTTGGCTCAATCTTAATGTGAATAACTGGTTCTGGGAAAGTAATCTTTTCTAGAATAATTGGATGATTCTCGTCACATAAAGTATCTCCTGTAGTTGTTTTCTTTAAAGCTACTGTAGCACAAATATCTCCAGCAAAAACTTCTTCCACCTCTTCTCTCTGATTAGCGTGCATTCTTAATATTCTACCTAATCTTTCTTTTTCTCTTGTCATTGGATTTAAAAGATAATTTCCTTTTTTAAAAGTTCCTGAATAGACTCTTAAATATGTTAAAGTTCCTACAAAAGGATCAGTTGCAATTTTAAAAGCTAAGGCAGAAAAAGGTTCTTCGTCAGAAGAATGTCTTACAAGAACTTTTGTCTCATCTTTAGGGTCAAGACCTTCAATAGCTGGAACTTCAACTGGAGATGGTAAATAGTAAACAACGGCGTCCAAAAGTAATTGCACTCCTTTGTTTCTAAGAGCAGTTCCGCAAAGTACAGGAATAAGCTTGTATTTAATAGTTGCCTCTCTTAAAGTTTTTTTAATTTCCTCAATTGAAATTTCTTGTCCTTCTAAGTATTTTAAAGTAAGTGCTTCGTCTTCTGCTGCTACTTTTTCAACCATTCTTCCTCTCCATTCAGTAGCCTTTGCTTTAAATTCTTCAGGAATGTCAATTACCTTAATATTGTTTCCGTCATCACCTTCAAAAATGTAAGCTTTCATTTCAATTAAATCAATCACTCCTTGCATTTCTGCCTCTTCTCCTAAAGGAAGCTGTATTGCTACAGCATTTTTAGTTAATTTTTCATGAATTGTGTTTAAAGCGTGATCAAAAGAAGCTCCAACTCTATCTAATTTGTTTACGAAACAAATTCTTGGAACATGATATTTGTCAGCTTGTCTCCAAACAGTCTCTGATTGTGCCTCTACTCCAGCTACTCCATCAAAAACAACAACTGCTCCGTCTAAAACCCTTAAAGATCTTTGTACTTCGGCAGTGAAATCAATGTGTCCAGGAGTATCGATTAAGTTAATTCTGTGTTCGTTTATTTTGTCGCCTGTTAAATATCCTTTTGGTGTCCAAAAACAAGTTGTTGCTGCAGAACAAATAGTAATTCCTCTTTCTCTTTCTTGCTCCATCCAATCCATCTGTGACTCACCAGTATGTGTTTCTCCTAATTTATGAGAAATTCCTGTGTAGTATAAAACTCTTTCTGAAACAGTTGTTTTTCCAGCATCAATGTGTGCAATGATACCGATATTTCTATATTTTTCTATTGGATATTTTCTAGACATATTTAAAATTTATTTTCTAAAAAAAGAAACTGTTTTGGTAAATTAACAGTTTCTCTTAACTTATTATTGTTACCAAGCAAAATGTGCAAAAGCTCTGTTAGCGTCAGCCATTCTGTGTGTATCTTCCTTCTTCTTAACTGAGTTTCCTCTGTTTTCTGAAGCTTCTATTAATTCATCTCCTAATTTCTGAAACATTGGCTTACCCTTTTTTGATCTTGAAGTTTTAATAATCCACTTCATCGCTAAACTTAATTTTCGGTCTCCCTTAACTTCAACTGGTACTTGGTATGTTGCTCCTCCTACTCTTCTTGGTTTAATCTCTAAAAGTGGTGAAACGTTTTCAATCGCTTTCAAGAATACATCTAAAGCATCTTGTTTAGTTTGCTTTTCAATATAATCAAAAGCATCATAAATAATTCTTATCGCAGTTTTTTTCTTTCCATTCCACATTAATTGGTTGGTAAATTTAGCTACGGTAAAATTATCGTATTTCATATCAGGTTGTACTATTTTTTTCTCAAATTTTTTTGCCATAATTTTTATTTCTGAGGCTTCTTAGCACCATATTTACTTCTCTTCTTCTTTCTATCTACTGAAGAGCAGTCTAAAACTCCTCTTACAATGTGATATCTTACTCCTGGCAAGTCCTTAACCCTTCCTCCTCTTAGCATTACTATTGAGTGTTCTTGAAGTGTATGTCCTTCTCCAGGAATATAGGCAGTAACTTCCATTCCATTTGACAACTTAACTCTAGCTACTTTTCTTAAAGCAGAGTTAGGCTTCTTTGGTGTTGTTGTAAAAACTTTTACACAAACTCCTTTTTTGAAAGGTGAGAAGTATTCTGTTGGCTTATTTTTAACTGGATTAAAACCGACCCTCATCGCTGGAGTGTCTGTCTTTCTCTTAATAATCTTTCTTCCTTTTTTAATTAATTGATTGATTGTTGACATAAAATCTTCCTTACAATAAAAATAATCAGCAATATTTGCTTATAAAGCTAAATTAACAGAAGTATTCTAAATTGTCAAGGCGGTTTTTTAAGCGACCTCAACCGGATTTGAACCGGTGTTACTAGGATGAGAACCTAGCGTCCTAAGCCACTAGACGATGAGGCCATATTCAAATATATAACATAGTTTTATTCGTTTGTCACCTCCGAACTATAATCAAAAGGAATCTTGTAATAATCTAAAATATATTTTGATATTTCTCTAAAGGTTGGAGCCGCAGAATATTCTGAAGTTGTTGTTGTTGGACTATCTAATTTTACCAGAACCACGAATTTTGGATTGTATGCTGGAGCGTAACCAATAAAAGATTGCCAAGTTTCACTTGAATAACCAGCCTTATTTTGATTAAGCGAACTATAAGGGATTTGAGATGTTCCTGATTTTCCAGCAATATAATAACCTTCAATTTTAGCTCTCTTACTATAAGAACCATCAACAACACTAACAAGCATATTTGTTAACTCGGTAGAAGTTTTAAGAGAAATAACATCCTCCTTCTCAACCTCTGTTTCAAAAACTTTTTCCCCCTCTTCGCTTTGAATTTTTTTAACAATATTGAGCTTAATTAAATCTCCCCCATTAGCAATAGCCAGATAAGCTTTAATCATATGCATTGGAGTTAATAATACCCCTTGTCCAAAAGAAGCATTGCCTAAAGAAACCTCTATATTATATTCCAGAGCTTCATTAAGGTTTTTATTCGCGTAATAAGTACTAGGAAAATCTATATTTGTACTGTTAAAAAAACCAAAATTTTTAACATATTTTAAAAAACTTTGGTGTCCAAGCTGTTCTTCTACAAAAATCATTCCTGTATTGATAGAGTTTTCAAGTATTTGCGCCATTGTTGACAGCCCATAAGCTCTTTCCTTATAATTACAAACTTTATAATCTTTGTATTGTCTACAACCATATTTATCGTCAAAAGTAGAAGCTGGAGTAACCGCTCCTTCATTTAAAGCAGCCGCCATAGTTATTGGTTTAAAAATAGATCCTGGTTCAAATAAAAGTTGAGTAGCACTGTTTTGGTAAACAGAAAAATCAGTAACTTCATTGTAATTATTTAAATCAAACCTTGGAGATTGCGCTAAGGCTAGGATCTCTCCTGTATAAGGATCGGCAACGACAATTGTCCCTGATTTAGCTTCATAAGTCTTAATAGCATTATCTAAAATCTTTTCTGCCTTAAATTGAATATTATAATCAATTGTTAAATAAACATCTTCCCCATCACTAGTTTCCTCGTCTGAATTAAACAAAAACCCCCAAGGACTTTTAACACTTTTAATAACCTTTGTTTTTCCAGAAAGAACATCATTGTAATATCCCTCTATTCCGTACTGTCCTTCATTTTCACTATTAATAAAACCAGAAAGCTGAGCCCCAAAATCTTTCCCTGGATAAACTCTTTTTGTTTCTTTCCCAATATATATTCCTTTGTAATCTAATTCAGTAATCAAAGAAACTTCTTCTTCGCTTAAATCCTTCTTAACAATCTGATAATAACTTCCCTCAACCCTACTTTTCTTTAGAAGATCTTCTTTTAAGACGCCCGTGATTAAAGTTAGCTTGTCTGCTATTTCTTCCTCAAAAACGTCCTCTATCTCTTCTGGAGACAAAAAAAGATAAGGATACTCTTGCGTTAAAGCAAGGGTGTTTACCCCATCTCTAAAATAAATATCTCCTCTTTTTCCAATCACTTCCTGGACAATACTTTGTTGCCCTTTAGCAAGGGCTTTATAACGATCACCTTTTTCAATTTGAAGATAATAAAGACGGCCTAGAAGAACAACACAGACAAGAATTAAAACAAAAAAGATTAGATTAATTCGTATATTGTTCATTTTTTATCTAGAAGCAATATCTCCATTAGAAGACACCATAATATATTCAAACTTAGTTGTTTGCTCAAAACCTTCTTCTAAGATTTTTTCTTCAAAATTATCTAAAGCTGTACTTTGTGACAAAGACACTCTTAACGTAGCAATTTCCTTTTTAATGCTTTTGTTTTCATCTTGAATAAGTCCAAGAGAGTAACTTTTTGAAGAAACATCTGTTATCTGACAAATAGTTAATCCTAAAAGTAAAGAAGTAACTAGTAGTAATAATCCAGAATATAATTTTGTGTGTCGTGACATTTTTTTATTTTTTAATTATTATCCTTAATTTTGCAGACCTTGCTCTAGGATTCTGCCTCACCTCTTCAGCTTTTGGAACAATTGGTTTTTTGTTCAAAACTTCTAAAGAATTTTCTTTTATGAATTGTTTTACTATTCGATCTTCCCCTGAATGGAAGGAAATTACGGCTAATCTCCCTCCTTTTTTCAGTTTGCTTAAAGCATCGGGAAGAACCTTTCTCAAGTTATCAAGCTCTTTGTTTGCTTCTATTCTCAAAGCTTGAAATATCTTTGGGTAAGAGTGGGTATTATTAGCCAGTACGACTTTAACAACATTGATTAAATCAAAAGTTGTTTTAATTGGTTTCTCTTTTCTCTGTTTTAAAATAGCTTCGGCTATTTTTCTGGCTTTTCTCTCTTCCCCATAATCACTTAAAACTCTTTCTAAATCTTGTTTTGAATAATTGTTTAGAATATCTTCAGCCGTCATTCCATCTTTACTAAAAAGCATGTTTAAAGGTTCATCCTTTTTAAAAGTAAAACCTCTTTTACTTTCATCAATGTGCCAAGAAGACATTCCGACATCAAGCAATATTCCACCCACTTCTTCAAAATCAATCTCTTTTAAATTTGCGTATGAATCATTAATTAAAAAGATTCTTTTCTCGTTTTTAAACTTCTCTTTCGCTTTTTCAAAAATATCTTTATCTATTTCTATGCCTAATATTTTTCCCTTAGGACTAATTTCTTTTAAAATGACTTCTGAGTGCCCTCCTAGGTGAAAAGTTCCATCTATAAAATTGTCATTGCTTTTAAGAGCTAATCCTTCGATCACTTCTTTAAGCAAAACTGGTACATGCATACTATATTTCAAACTCTTTTAACCCTTCTGCTATATCTCCTATATTCTTCGCATTCTTGTTATTATACTTAACCCAACTGTCTTCGTCCCAAATTTCAATTCTACTATATAGTCCAGCTACAACTACTTTTTTATCTAAACCTGCATATTCTTTTAAATAATCTGGAATTAAGACTCTTCCCATTGAATCAATTGAAACATCCATCGCTCCTGCAAGCATTACTCTTGAAAAACTTCTTGCGTTTGATTGAGAAAAAGGAAGTTTGGCTAACTTTTCAGCTAAATCTTTCCATTCTTTTTCAGAATACAAAAATAAACAGCCATCAATTCCTCTTGTAACAATTGCCTTCTTTCCTAATTCTTTTCTGAATTTTGAAGGCATTGTTAACCTTTTTTTCTCGTCTAAATTGTATTTGTATTCTCCGATTAACATTTTACCACTTTTACCCACTTATTTACACTACATTGCCATTTTACCCCACTTATTAAATCTTGTCAACCACTAAAAAACCCTTGCAAATGCAAGGGTTTCTATTTTTATTAAATTATTTTTGAGCTAATTTCTCTATTCTTTGAATGTATTCTTCTTTGTCTATTCCTCCTTTAGCTAAAAGAGAATCGAGTCCTGCTAAGTAGTTTTGTTT
>JAQVLU010000027.1 GCA_028703995.1 Minisyncoccota bacterium | reverse complement strand
TATAATCAATATGTTCATATTATTTTTTATTTAGATTCTACTTTAGAATTAGGATTTTCTGATTTGAGACAATTTGGGAAAATGGAACTTTACAAAAAAGAAGACGCTTCTTTTTTAAAAAAAATGGAAGAGCTTGGACCAGAACCTTTTTCAAAAGAATTCACTTTAAAATATTTTGAAAAATTAGTTAAAAGTCAAAAAACAAATATTAAAAAATTATTAATGGATCAAGAAAAAATAGCGGGCATTGGAAATATTTATGCTTCTGAGATTTTATTCTTAGCAAAAATTTATCCTTTAAGAAAAACAGAAACTTTAAATGAAATAGAAATTAAAAATGTTTACGAAGCAATTTTAACAATTTTAAAAAAAGCTTTAGAGCTTAAAGGAACAAGTATGTCTGATTATAGAAGACTTGAAGGGAATAAAGGAAATTATCAAGACATTGTTTTAGTTTATGGAAAAAAAGGAAAAGAGTGCCCTTATTGTAAAACAAAGATAGAATATGTTAAAATAGGACAGAGAGGAACTTTTTATTGTCCTTCTTGTCAAAAAAAATGATTATTTTACTTTACGGAAAAGATACTTATCGTTCAAAGCAAAGATTGAACGAATTAAAACAAGAATTTAAAAACGAAAGTGGTATAAACGAACGTTTTTTAGATGCGAAAAATTTAACTTTTGAAGAATTAAAAAATGAAGTTTTAGGACTTTCTTTTTTTAATGAAAAAAAATTAATTATTGTAGAAAATGTTTTTTTGAATAAGACTTTGAAAGAAGAAATTAAAGAAAAAGGAAAGGACTTTTTAACATCAGAAAACATCATTATTTTTTATGAGCAAAATAAAATTTTAAAAGCAGATTTGCTTTATTCTTTTATTAGAAAAAAAGGAACCATAGAAGAGTTTAATTTTTTGGAAGAAGAAGAGTTGAAAAATTGGGTTTTAAATGAAATTGAAAAAGAGGGTGGAATGATCGGAGACTCGGCGCTTAATTTACTTTGCGAATATGCGGGCAATGATTTATGGAGACAAAAAAATGAAATTAGTAAATTGATTGCTTTCAGCAAAGAAAAAATAACGGAAAAGGAAATTAAACTGCTTATTAATATTGAAACCGAGTTAAACATTTTTAATACTGTTGAAGCAATTGCAAACAATGATAAAGGAAAAGCGATTCGATTGATTAAAAAACATTTAGACAAAGGAGAATCTATTTTTGGGATTCTAGCTTTAATTTCCATTCAGTTTAAAAATATGATAATAGTTAAAACAGCAGAAGATTATAGAAGGACTTCATTATCTCCCTTTTTGCAAAGAAAATCTTTTTATCAGTCAGAGAAATTTTCTTTAGAAGATTTGAAAAGAATTTATGCAAAGATTGTAGAGATTGATATTTCTGTTAAAACAGGAAAGATAGATGAAAAAATTGCAATTGAAACTTTAATTCTTAATATATGAAAAAAGAATATTTATTTATTATTTTAATTTTAATTATTGGAATCTTTATTATAGAGTTTATTATTAATTTTATAACGTCTTTTGTTAAATAAAATGAATATTATTGAAAAGTTGAAAAAAGCAGAACTTAAAGGAAGGGGTGGCGCAGGCTTTCCAACATATTTAAAATGGGAAAGTGTTTTGAAAGAGAAATCTGACTTAAAGTACATTATTTGTAATGCTGCCGAAGGAGAGCTAGATTTGAAAAAAGATAAATATATTTTAGAAAATTATTTAGATGAAGTTTTGAATGGAATTAAAATTGCCTTAGAAACAATTGATAATTCTTTAGCTTATATTTATTTAAATAAAGAATATTATTCTTTAATAAAAGATAAGGTTAGAGATCCAAAGATTACCTTAATTCAAGAAGAGGGCGGATATATTGGAGGAGAAGAAACAGTAGCTATAAATGTTATTGAGGGTAAAAATCCTGAACCTAGAAAAAGACCTCCTTTTGTTTCTCAAAAAGGTTTATTTCAAAAGCCAACGCTTGTTAATAATGTTGAGACTTTTTATTATGTTTCTAAAATAGAAAAAGGAGAATACGAGCAAGAAAGATTTTATATGCTTGTGGGAGAAAGCATTAAAGGTGGGGTTTACGAACTTAAGGAAAAAATGACCATTAGAGAAATTTTGAAAGAAACGAATAATTACCCTAAAGAACCTTTTTATGTACAAGCTGGAGGAGGAGTTTGCGGAGAGATTTTTCTTGAAGAAGAATTTGATCAAGAAATTATTGGAGAAGGTTTTATTAGAGTTATTACTTATAATGAAGATCCTTTTAAAATTATGGAAAGGTGGGCAGAATTTCTTAATTCTCAAAATTGTGATAAATGTACTCCTTGTAGAGAAGGAATTTATAGGATTTTGGAAATGGTAAAAAATAGAAACTTAAAAGGGATAGAAGAGATTTTTTTAGCTTTAGAAAAAACAAGTTTTTGTGCTTTAGGAAGAGGAGCTCCAACTTCTTTTAGGAGTTTAATAAATAAAGTAATACTTAAATGATTAACATTGAAATTGACGGTAAAAAATTAAAAGTGGAAGAAGGAAAAACTATTTTAGAAATAGCGAGAGAAAACAATATTGAAATTCCTTCTCTTTGTTATCACGAAGATGTTTTACCTAAAGAAGGTTGTAGGTTGTGTTTGGTAGAAATTGAAGGAATGAAAGGACTTCACACTAGTTGCGGAACTTACGCTCTAGATAATATGGTCATAAGAACTAAAACAAAAGAAATTTTAGAAACAAGAAAAACAAATTTGAAACTTCTTTTTGCTCAACACGTTGAGAAATGTAATGAGTGTGTTTGGAACAATAGATGTAAAATGCTTGATTATGCAAAAAAGTGGAAGGTTTCTATTAATGAATGGGAAGATAGAAAGAAAGATTATCCTAAATATATTTTTGGAAACGCCATTTCTTATGACTCTTCAAAATGTATTAATTGTTTTAATTGTGTTCAAATTTGTCAAAATCAGGGAATCGGATTTTTAGAAGTTAAAAAAGAAGGTGCTTTTCACAAAGTAGTTCCCTCAAAAGATAAAAACAAAGATTGTGTCTATTGTGGTCAATGTGTTTCTCATTGCCCTTCAGGAACTTTCTCACCTGTTAATCCGAGTTTAGAAATTGAAAAGAAAATTAAGGAAGGAAAGTATGTTGTTTTTCAATACGCGCCAGCAATTAGATCAAGTATCGGAGAAGAGTTTGGCTTTGATTATGGTTCGATTGTTATCGAGCAAATGATTGCGGGAATAAAAAAATTGGGAGTTAAAAAAGTTTTTGATGTTTCGCTAGGAGCTGATTTAGTTACTATAGAAGAAGCAAATGAACTTATAGAAAGGGTAACTAAAAAAGAAAAACTTCCAATGTTTACTTCTTGTTGTCCAGCTTGGGTTAAGTATGTAGAGTTTTACAAGCCAGAGCTTATTCCTAATTTAACAGAAGTAAAATCACCTCATATTCTTTTAGGAGGACTTATAAAAACATATTTTGCTGAAAAAGAAAAAATTGAAGCAAAAGATATTGTTGTTGTTTCTGTGATGCCTTGTACTTCTAAAAAATACGAAATTCAGAGAGAAGAGCTTAAGATCGATGGAGAGAATTGTGTCGATTATGTTTTAACTACTCACGAACTTGCCACTTTATTTCTTAAACATAAAATAGATCTTTCAAAAATAAAGGGAGAAGACAAAGATGAACTTTTAGGATTTTCTTCTTCAGCCGGTGTAATTTTTGGATCTTCGGGCGGAGTAGCAGAATCAGCCACAAGAACAGCTTTCTATAAACTATTAAATAAAAAAATAGAGAAAATAGATTTTAAAGAATTTCGAGGGGTAAAAGAAATTAAGGAGGCTATAGTTCAAATAGGAGATATAAAATTAAGAGTTGCGGTTGTTCACGGTCTTAAAAACGCTAAAGAGATAATTGAGAACAATCTTTCTGATTTTGATTACATTGAAGTGATGTCTTGTCCTATGGGATGTGTTGGAGGGGGAGGTCAGCCAGTTCCTACAAGTAAGGAGATAAGAAAAAAAAGATCAGACGCACTTTACAAAATAGATGCGGAAGCAGAAATTAGAATCGCGGATGAGAATCCAAGGGTTCAAAAAATATATCAAGATTTTTTAACTAATAAAGAAATAATAAATAAAATTGCTTACACGAAGTTTTCGCAAAAGCAAAAAGAAAACTAATATGGAAACAGCTTTAAAAACAAAAAGTATCACAATTTCATTAATTCAATTTTTAAGCATTCTTTCAATAATTATACTTGCGCAAGTTATTTTCAAAAATCAATTTATAACAGGAAGTATTATTAATGCACTATTAATTTGCTCTGTTTTTTTCTTAGGATTAAGGCAGTCTATTGGAATAGCAATTATTCCAAGTTTATTTTCTGTTTTGACTGGATTAATGGCTCCGGCTATTATTCCTTTTGTTCCTTTTATTATATTAGGAAATATTATTTTAGTGGTTACTTTTAATTATTTAAAAAACAGCTATTTTTTAGCTGGAGCTATTGGAGCAGTTTTGAAGTTTGCTTTTCTTTTTTTAAGTAGTAGCTATCTATTTAGCTTTCTTCCAGAGCCTATTTTATATGCAATGAGTTATCCTCAACTTATTACGGCTATTTTAGGAGTAGCATTAGCTTTTATTATTTTAAAAAAGTTAAAAAAAGTATAAAAAAACAGGACAATGTCCTGCTTTAAACTTAGATTGAGTTTACAAGTTTTGTAAGTCTTGATTTTTTACGAGAAGCAGTGTTGTCTTTAATGACATTTGTTTTTGCTGACTTGTCGATGAGTTTATATGCTTTTGGTAATAATTTTAAAGCCTCTTCTTTATTTTTTGAAGCAACCAAAACACGAACTTCCTTCAAGATGTTTTTCATTTCTTTTTTTCTCAAAAAGTTTCTGTATTTCTTTTTTTCGTCTTGAACAAGACGTTTTTTTGCTGACTTTAGTATTGGCATGGTTCTAATATATACTAAAGTTAAAAAATATGCAAGAGTTTCGTAT
>JAQVLU010000026.1 GCA_028703995.1 Minisyncoccota bacterium | reverse complement strand
CTCTTTTTTAGCTTAACTTGATTTTATTCTTTTTTTAGTGTATGAAGTATACTATATAGCGGTTTGGAGAAGTAGTATCTCGCCAGTCTCATAAGCTGGAGGCCCTAGTGCAATTCTAGGAACCGCAACATTTATAAAAGTCAGAGGCCAGAGTAGCTCAGTGGTTAGAGCACTCGTTTCATAAGCGAGATGCCGTGAGTCCGATTCTCACCTCTGGCACATAAATGGACCCGTAGCGAAATTGGTTATCGCACCTCCCTGTCACGGAGGGGGCTGCCGGTTCGAGTCCGGTCGGGTCCGCCAAAAGAAAACAAACAGCAATGTTTGCTTTTTTAGTTAATTTGAGTTAAAATAGTCTATATGAACATAGAAAATCTTAAAAAACAAATTATAGAAAAACTAAGCAAAGCGACTAGTTTGAAAGATTTAGAGATCATCGGAAAAGAATATTTAGAAGAAAAAAGAAATATTTCTTCTTCTATGAAAGAATTAGGAGCGAAAGAGAAAAAAGAACTAGGCGTTAGATTGAATGAGCTCGCAAAGTTTTTAGAAGAAGAGATAACCCAAAAAACAAAAAAGATTAAACTTTTAGAAATTAAAGAGAAAGAAGAGAATGAGTTTTTAGATATTACCTTAAAAGGAGATAATGTTAAAAGAGGACACATTCATCCATTGTCTTTAGCAAAAAAAGAATTAGAAGACATTTTTACTTTTTTAGGTTTTTCCATTGAAGAAGGTCCGGAAGTAGAAGACGAATGGCATAATTTTGATGCTTTAAATTTTCCTTTAAATCATCCTGCTCGTGAAATGCAAGACACTTTCTTTATTAAACAAAACAATAGAAAAGAGCTTTCTCAAAAAGAAAAACTTGTTTTGAGAACTCATACTTCTAATGTTCAAACTAGGTATATGGAAAACCATAAACCACCAATTAAAATAGCGGTTCCAGGAAGAGTTTTTAGAAGTGAAGCAACTGATGCTAGGCACGAAGTTTGTTTCTATCAAATAGAAGGACTTTATGTTGACAAAGATGTCTCAGTAGCTAATTTAAAAGCCGTTCTTTTAAGATTTTTACAAGAATATTTTAAAGACGAAAATGTTAAAATTAGACTAAGGCCTAGTTTCTTTCCTTTTGTTGAGCCAGGATTTGAAGTTGATATGAGTTGTACTGTTTGTAATCAAAAAGGTTGCCCTGTTTGTTCTTATGAAGGATGGATTGAAATATTAGGTGCTGGAATGGTACATCAAAATGTTTTTAAAAATTGTGGCTTAAAAGATGTTACTGGTTTTGCTTTTGGAGTTTCAGTTGATAGACTCGCTATGATGAAATACAAGATTGATAATATCAGATGGTTTCATAGTGGAGACCTAAGATTTTTAAAACAATTCTAAAATTATGATTATATCTTACAATTGGTTAAATTCATTATTAAAAGAAAAATTACCGCAAGTAAAAGAATTGAGTGATAAGATTGTTCTTCACGCTTTTGAGGTAGAGCTTCCTATAAAGCACGAAGATGATTATGCTCTAGAGGTTAAAATATTACCTGATAGAGGAAGTGATGCTTTGAGTCACTTTGGTTTTGCTAGGGAATGTTCTGCTATTTTTAATTTACCTTTAGAAAAAATTACAGGAGAAGTTAAGGAAGACAAGAACCTTAAAATAGATAATTTTTTAGCAGTAGAAGTTAAAGACAAAGATTGTAAAAGATATTCAGCAAGAGTTCTTACAGAAATAGAAGTTAAGGAGTCTCCAAAATGGATTCAAGACAGATTAAAAGTATGCGGGATAACTCCTATTAACAACGTTGTTGATGTGACAAACTATGTCATGCTTGAACTAGGACAACCCCTTCATGCTTTTGATTACGAAAAACTTTCTGAGAATAAAAAAATCATTGTTGATAAACTTAAAAAACAAGAAAAGTTCACTACTCTTTCAGGGCAAGAAGTTCTTTTAGAAGAAGGAACTTTGATGATAAGTGACGAGAAAGACTCTCTTGTTATTGCTGGGATCAAGGGTGGGAAGAAAGCAGAGATAACAAAAACGACTAAAGCTATTGTTCTTGAAGCAGCAAACTTTACTGGGTCTTTAATTTCTCAAACTTCAAAAAAATTAAAAATAAGGACTGATTCTTCTTATAGATTTGAGCACAATATTGATTCTAATTTAACTATGGTGGCTCTTGATAGAGCATCTAGTTTGCTTCAAGAGATATCAGGAGCTAATGTTCTTAAAGGTGTAATTGATGTTTATTCTGAAAAAGAAAAGCAAGTTAAAATTTGTTTGCATTTAGATTATCTAGAAAATTTTTTAGGAACTTCAATTAACTTAAAAGAAATTAAAAAAATATTAAGAAGTTTAGAAATAGAAATTGCAAAAGAAGAGAAAGGAAAACTTCAAGTATTAATTCCTTCTTTTAGAAAAGATTTATTAATGCAAGAAAATCTTATTGAAGAAATAGGAAGGATTTATGGATACGATAAAATAGAGCCAATTCTTCCTTATATAGAAGGAACTATTAAAAAAAATTCTAGCGTTGATTTAGCGCATAAAATAAGGTCAGTTTTTAAAGAATTTGGTTTTTCAGAAGTGTATAGTTATCCTTTTATTGGAAATAAAGATAAAGAAGATTTTAAATTTAATAAACTTATTGAGGTGCAAAATCCAATTACTGTTGATTCAGAATATTTAGCGCCTTCTTTAATTCCTAATTTAATTAAGGCTTTAAAACTTAATTTAAAATACGAAAAAGAAGTTAAGATTTACGAAATAGGAAAAGCTTTTAACAAAAGCAGTGAGAAAAAATTTATTGGAGCAGTTTCTAGCAAAAGCTATACTAATTTAAAGGGCTATTTAGAAGAACTTTTTTCAAGCTTTGGAATAAATAATGTAGAGTTTGTTTTAAACACAAAAGAAAGCTTTTTAAGTAAGAAAAAATCTGCTATAATAAAGATAAATAAGAAAGAAGCTGGTTTTATTGGATATTTATCAAGCAGTGTTTTAAGCTCTTTAAATCTTAATTTAGAGCCTACTTTATTTGAACTTGATTTAGAAGTTTTTGAAAGTGAAGTTAAAAAAGATAAGAAATACAATCCTATCTCTTCTTTTCCAATTGCAAGTAGGGACATTACAGTGATCATTAAAAAAGAAACCTTTGTGGAAGAAGTCTTAAAGGTAGTAAAATCTCCATTCATTAAAGAAGTTAAACTGATTGATATTTACAAGAATGATAAAAACAAAAGCGTTACCTTTAGGATGTATCTTCAAGCGAGCGATAGAGGACTTTCAAATGAAGAAATAAACGAAATACAAAATAAAATAATTAGTAATTTAACACAAAACCCAGAATGGGAAGTTAAGAAATAAAAAGGTTATGACTAATAAAGAAAATTCATATTCAGCAAGTTCAATTCAAGTTTTAGAAGGACTTGAGCCCGTAAGAAAAAGACCGGGAATGTATATTGGTTCAACAGGACCACAAGGTTTACATCACTTAATTTACGAAGTTGTAGACAATTCTTTAGATGAAGCAATCGGAGGTTATTGTGATCACATCGTTGTTAGTCTTCTTCCTAATAATATGGTTAAGGTTGAAGATAATGGAAGAGGAATTCCAGTTGATATTCACGAGAAAACAAAGAAGTCAGCCCTAGAAACCATTTTAACCACTCTTCACGCCGGAGGAAAGTTCGGAGGAGGTGCTTACAAAATATCAGGAGGATTGCACGGAGTAGGTATTTCTGTTGTTTGTGCTTTATCAACATATCTTAAAGCCGAAGTTAAAAAAGATGGAGGAGTTTACGTTCAAGAGTACGATACTTCTGTTCCAAGATACGATGTTAAAAAGATTGGCGACACAAAGGAACACGGGACTTCAATTACTTTTTCACCTGATATTACCATTTTCAAAGAAATTAATTTTAGCAGAAAGGTTGTTCTTGATCACTTAAGACAACAAGCCTATTTGACTAAAGGAGTCAGAATAGATTTTTACGATTTAAGAGACGAAGAAAATCCTTTTGAATACCACTTCTATTTTGAAGGAGGGGTAAAATCATATTTAAGTTACTTAATAGGGGACACAAAAGTTTTAAATCCTAATCCTTTTTATGTTGCTAAAGAAAAAGACGGTGTTTTTGTTGAAGTAGCTTTTCAGTATACAGATGAAATAGAACCAAACGAAGAAAGTTTTACAAACAATATTTTTACACCTGAGGGAGGAATGCATTTGACTGGATTTAGAACATCCTTAACAAGACTTGTTAATGATTATGCAAAGAAG
This sequence comes from Minisyncoccota bacterium, assembly GCA_028703995.1. Taxonomy (GTDB): domain Bacteria; phylum Patescibacteriota; class Minisyncoccia; order Minisyncoccales; family Minisyncoccaceae; genus JAAZMU01. The sequence goes on along the minus strand of JAQVLU010000026.1, from coordinate 1,041 downwards.
AATGGAGTGCTTAAAAACAATGATAAATTAACCGGAGACGATGTTAGAGAGGGAATAGCCGTTATTGTTTCTATTAAAATAGAAGATCCTCAATTTGAAGGACAGACAAAAGCTAAATTAGGTAACCCAGAAGCAAGAACAGCTGTTGACGGAGTAACCTCAGAAGCTTTAATTGATTTTCTTGATAAATTTGCTCAAGATACAAAAATCATTATTGAAAAATCAATGCTTTCTTCTAAGGCAAGACAAGCAGCTCGTGCAGCTAGAGAAACTGTGCTTAGAAAAGGAATTCTCGAAGGATTAGCTCTTCCAGGAAAATTATCTGATTGTACTTCTAAAAAACCAGAAGAGTCAGAAATATATCTTGTGGAGGGAGAATCAGCGGGAGGTTCAAGTAGGCAAGCTAGAAATAGAAGGTTTCAAGCCATTTTACCTTTAAGGGGTAAGATATTAAATGTGGAAAGGGTAAGAATTGATAAAATGCTTGCGTCAGCTGAAATTAAAAACTTAGTTATTGCAATGGGGACAGCAATTGCAGAAGATTTCAATGTTGAAAAATTAAGATATCATAGAATAATCATTATGTGTGATGCGGATTCTGATGGAAACCATATTAAAACCCTTATTCTAACCTTATTCTTTAGATACTTTAAAGAAATAATTGAGAGGGGTTACCTTTACGTAGCACAACCACCATTATATAAGATTCAGGCCGGAAAAGAGGTTCGTTATGCTTATTCTGAAGGAGAGCGAGACGAAATCTTTAAAACAATTAAGAATCAAAAGTTTTCTATTCAGAGGTATAAAGGTTTGGGAGAAATGAATCCAGAACAGCTATGGGAAACAACTATGGATCCAGAGAGAAGAGTCCTTGTTCGTGTTCAGATTGAAGACGCAAAAGAAGCGGATAAAATTATTGATATGCTTATGGGGAAAGAAGTTGCTCCAAGAAAAAGATTTATTCAATTATCAGCTAAAAACGTTAAGAATTTAGATATATAAAAATATGCGAAAACAAAGATCTTTTACCTTAATTGAACT
>JAQVLU010000025.1 GCA_028703995.1 Minisyncoccota bacterium | reverse complement strand
CTCCATCAAATTGAAGACATCCTCCCAAAACACAATCGTCTCCACTTCTCCAACCAGAATTTGTATCAAAATTAAAAGAATTTAAAGCCCCATTTTTAGAGCCCCAAACATCTGACGCTACAGAACCAGATTTTTCATTAAAATTCCATTCTAAAATACCAGAGTCTAAAGAATGTTCTTTTTTAATTTTATCGGAAAAAGCAATACTTTTAACTCTATTTGCTTCGTTAATGTAAGAAGAAGTAGAAGTGATAATTAAGCCAGCAAGTAAGCCAACAATAATGATAACAACAAGAATTTCTATTAAAGTGAAAGATTTATTCTTCATAGTTTCTTTTTTCAATAATAATTTCAAAGTTTTCGTTTATTAAAACACTATCTCCTTCTTGTATTTCTTCAGCTAAAAATGCTTTTGCTAAAACATTCTCTACTTTTTCTTGTAAAACTCTTTTTATCTCTCTTGCTCCAAATTGAGGATTATAGCTAAGCTCCACAATCTCCATTTTTGCTTTTGCGGAAACATTTAAAGCGATTTGTTTTTTTGCTAGATTGTGTTGCAATTTTTTTATTCTTAAATCAGCTATTTGAAGCAAATTATCTTTTGTCAAAGCCTTAAAGATAACCGAAGAATCAAACCTATTAATAAGCTCTGGTCTGAAAATACCTTTATCAAAAACATAATCAAAGATCTCTTGTTTAATTAAATCCGTTGCTTTGTTTTCTTTTATGGCGTCTAATATTATCTGATACCCTGCGTTTGAAGTAGCGATAATGATAGTGTTTGAAAAATCAATTTTTCGTTGCAATGAGTCGGTCATATAACCCTCATCTAATATTTGAAGAAGTAAATTTAAAATATTTGGATGAGATTTTTCTATTTCATCAAAAAGAACTAAAGAAAAAGGATTCTCTCTGACATTTGTTGCAAGTAATCCTGGAGAATTATCATCTCCAATAAATCGTTTAATATCTTCGTTTGTTTGGAATTCAGACATATCAAACCTAATCATTTTTGATTCAGAACCAAAGTAAACTTCGGCTAAGGCTTTGGCTGTTTCCGTTTTTCCAACTCCTGTAGGTCCTAAGAAAAGAAAAGTTCCCATTGGCCCATTCTTTGTTTTCATTCCAGACCTTGCTCTTCTTAAAGAAGCTGATATTTCGTTTACTGCCTCTACTTGATTAATAATTCTTTGGTGGATTAAGTTTTCTAAATTAAGCAAAACTTCTCTTTCGTCAGAAGATATTTTTCCAACGGGAATATCTGTTTTTTCGGAAATAATATCTTCAATGTGACTCGCTAAAACAATCTTTCCTTTTGTTACAGAGTTCACATAAACAGCTGTATCAGTTAAAAGAGTAACTGCCTTTTTTGGAAAAGGATTGTCGTGAATATATTTTTCTGAAAGTTCAATGATTTTTAGAATAGCTGAATAAGTAATAAAAACATTATACTTATATTCAATAAAAGGAATCTCCCTTTCCATAATTAAAATTGTTTCGTCTTTTGTAGTTTCTTTTATTTCAACTTTTTCAAACAAAGATAAAACTTGAGGCTTGTACTCTATATATTTATGAAGTCCAGAAAAAGAAGTTAACGCAATAAACTTAAACTCATCAAACTTTAAATAAGGAACAATTAATGAAGATATATCAACAAGACCAGCTCCCACTTTATCATTAATATAGTTATCAAAATCACTTAAAATTAAAATAATGTTTCCTGCATAAGAAGCTTCTCTAAAACAAACGTCTAAAATATTTTCTACTTCATCTATAGAACTTGTTTGAGTTAGTATTTGAGACAAGTTAAGTTCAACAAACCTTTTTCCATTGATTGCAGGTAATGATTTATTTAAAAAACTTCGTTGAGCAATAGCTCTCACAACGCTAGATCTTCCAACACCGTTCTCTCCAACAAGAAGAATGTTGTTTTCACTATCTCTGATTAAAATTCTTTCTACTTGGCTTCTCTCTTCCTCATGTCCAATAATTTGCATAAAACCCACCCTTTGAACAACCTTAGAAAGATCAATAGAATATTTATCTAGTGTAGGCGTAAAACCACTAGCCCAATCTTTAGCTAAACTCCCTAATTTAGATAAATTGTCCTTGCTCCACCAAATCTTGTTATCGTCTATTTTTTTCATTAAAGTTTCTTGCCAAAAATTTACATTATCAAGATCTTCTTTTTTAAGATTTCTTTTTCTTAATTCTTCTTTAAGTGAAGGTTCTATTTTTGATAAAGCTGATAGGATGTCTCCCACTTTAATATTTTGCCCTTTTCTTCTTATGCACGCCTTAGCCGCTTCTAAAATGATTAAATCTAATGTGTACTCTACATTTGTACTGTTATCAATATCTTTTGTTGAAAGCATTCTTTCTTTAATGATGGGGAGCAATTCTTTTTTATTTATAAGGAGCCTCATTAGAATAAAATCTATTTTTTTATTCTTAAAATTCAAAATAAAGTAAAGTAAAATGCTTGAGTTTATAGAAACTTTTTTTCTCCTTGCGAACTTGAGCGCTTTCTTTATTCTTAAAGCAGACTCTATTGAAAGAAAATCTGCAAGATTTAATTCTTCATTTTCTAAAGAAGTATCAATTTTTCTTGTCTTTCTAGTAAAATAGGTAAAAAAAGAAGCAATGTTAGAAAACAACATAAAACAAGATAAAAAGAAAATGTTGAAAAAGAAAATCATTTGATAATCCATTTTATCAAAAGAAAGAGTTTGCGCTAAAAGAAGAATGGAAGCAATAAAGAGAAAAAGAGACAAGCCCTTTAAAAATTTAAAAAAGTATACAAAAAACCTGATACTTAAACTTTTATTTATTTTGGATTTTTTTAAATCAAACATTAAATTAAACTAAAGCTAATAAAGATTCCTAATATGGCCAAGAATGGAATTAATATTCTGAAAAGAATTAAAAATGTTCCTAAAAGAATTATAAAAACTTCGTAAATGACAAAAGCTATAATTATACAAAGACGCATGATTAAACCAAGAAATCTAGAAAAAGTATTCGAAACTAAAATATCAATTCTATTCCCTAAATCAAAACCACGCTTATAATCCCAAACAATCCTTCTCCATGGCTGAAATAATGTTTGAAAACAATATTTAATAGATAAAAAATTAACTCCAAACCAAATTAAATTCTTAAAAATATTAAAAATTTTCTTAGGAGTTTCTATAAATTGAAAGGAAAAATATTCTAAAATTAAAAGCATTGACTTTTTAAATTTAATCTTATATTTATATTATAGCTTTTTATTAAAATGAATTAAATATTGACAGAAAGAAACAAATATTATATAAAACATTATCTTGACAAAAGATAACTAACAATTATAATTGTATTATAGCTTTTAAAAACTAATTAATAAAACTATGGATTTCGAAGATTTTGAAGATTTAGATCAAGATCTTATCGAAGACGATTTTGAATGTGATGACACATTTGAAGACGAAATCGAATTCGATGAAGAATTGTAATAATAAATAAATATAAAAAAATGAATAAAAAAATAATAGCCATCCTTTTATCTATTGCTTTAATAGCCTTAATCGTTTTTGCTGTCCTCGACTTTAAAAAAGGTTCTGATTCTATAACCAAAGAACAAGCTGTTGATAAAGCTCTTACCTACATTAATCAAAATCTTTTAGGTGGCCAATACACCGCTTCTTTAAAGGAGATTGTTGAAGGTGAAAAAAATCCTTCTTACTATATTTTTAAAATAGATATTGCAGGCGAAACATATGAATCTTTTGTAACTGCTGATGGAAGAATGCTTGTTGCTAATATGAATTATGTAGTTGATTTAGATAAAAAAATAGATGCTCAAGTTGATGGTAGTTTCCTTGTTAGAGAAAATGCTGAAATCATCACAGAAGATGGAAAGCCAGTAATTTACCTATTTACTTCTTCAACTTGTCCTCATTGTGAATGGGAAAAACCAGTGATACAAGCTGTTGTAGACACTTTTGGAGATAACGTTGTCTATAAATTAAGAGAAGATACTGCTGAAGATCAAAATGTCTACACACAATACGGAAATGGAGGAGTTCCATTAGTTCTTATTGGAGGAAAGTATTATAGAGAAGGCGCTGGTGAAAACTTCGGAGAAGAGAAAGAAAAAGAATATCTTACTCGATATATTTGTGAATTGACAAACAATATTCCAGAAACAGTTTGCAATAAATAAAAAAATAAAAAAAGACACCTTAATCGGTGTCTTCTTTTTTTACTAAAATTATTTTAGTTCGATTGTTGCTCCTGCTTCTTCTAATTTCTTTTTCATTTCTTCTGCTTCTTCTTTCTTTACTCCTTCCTTAAGAACTGCTGGTGAAGCAACTGCTCCATCTACTAAATCCTTAGCTTCCTTAAGTCCGATTTGAAGAGTGTCTCTTACAACTTTAATTACTTCAATCTTCTTTTCTCCAACGCTTGCTAAAACAATGTTGAATTCTGATTTAGCTTCTGCTCCTGCTTCAGCTGCTTGTGCAGCTGGTGCTGCTGCCATCATTTGAGGAGCGGCTGATACACCAAACTTTTCTTCTAAAATCTTAACCAATTCTGATAAATCTAGAACAGACATTGATTCAATTTCTTCTACTAATTTTTTGAACTTTGTAGGTATTTCTACTGTTGTTTTTTCTTCTGCCATATTTTTATATATTTATTTCTTATTATTTATTATCTCTTATCTGAGACAAGGCCTGAACAAATTGAGATATTGTCCCTGAAAGAACATGAGCAAAACTTGTTACTGGAGCGTTTAATGTTCCCACTAAGCTTCCAAGTAATTGTTGTTTTGAAGGAAGTTCTGCAATTTTAATCATTTCAGACGCACCATAAAAAGTGCCTTCTAAAATTCCTCCCACCATTTTAATTGTTTCATGAGTTTTTGAAAACTGATAAACATTTTTTGATGGAGAAATTTCATCTTCAAAACCAAACACTACCGCTACTTGACCTTCTAAGTCTCTCACATTAACAGCGACTTCTTTTTCTTCAAAAGCACGGTTAAGTAGTGTTTTTTTTGCAATTCTAAGTTCATTCCCTTGAGCTCTCAATTCTTTACGGAGTTTTGTTAAATCTTTTACGTTTGTTCCAGCGTAATCAATAAAGACAGCTGACTTTTGCAAATCAATCTTATCTTTTAACTCCTTTATGATTTCTTGCTTTTTTTCTTTTGTAATTGCCATAAAATCTTTTTTTATATTAAAAAATCTGTGCGACCACAGACAAAATTAGGGAAAATAAATAAAATATATTAATCCTAAATAGGTCTTATTTACTTTGCCTATTGTCTGCAGATATGTCTATATTATACATAATATTTTTCAAAAGTCAATAATTAGCGATATTACTTAATCTT
>JAQVLU010000003.1 GCA_028703995.1 Minisyncoccota bacterium | reverse complement strand
ATCCTAACAAACCTAATTAATCTTGTCAAAAAAAACATTTAATGTATAATGCAATAAGTCCTTTTTGGAGGCAAAAATGATAAGAAAAAGTACAGAAGAACTTTGGAAAATAATCAGTGAAGATTATTTAGATCTTTGGTCTGAAAACGAAATCTCTCAATTTAATCATTGTGAGACAAGAGAAGCGCAACGTATTTTTCTGCAAAAAATGCATAAGAAACTACCTGACACTCCTACTAAAGAGTATATGTACTCTGTCTTCGTAAACAGACAGTGCGATTTGAAAAAAGCCTTAACTGTCATGATAAGAAGAATGTAAGTAAGCAAGAGCTTACTTTTTTTTATTTCCTAGTTAAAGAAATGATTGGATCTAGGTTAGAAGCTCTTTTAGCTGGATAAACTCCTGCGAGTAATCCTAAAAACATAGAAAAAACAAAAGCAAAAATTATTGAAGAAATTGTAATCACGGCAGTCACTCCAAAACTAAACAAAAAAGAAACATAATTAAAAAGTAAACAAAAAGAAATTCCTAAAACAATTCCTAGAACCCCACCAATCAAGGTTAAAATTATGGCCTCCATTAAAAATTGAGATAAAATATCTTTTTTCTTTGCACCTAAAGCCATTTTTAAACCAACTTCAAAAGTTCTTTCGGTTACAGAAACATACATAATATTCATAATTCCCACTCCACCAACAATCAGAGAAACTAAAGCTAAGGTTACTAAAAGAGCGTTAATTCCCCCTACAACTGAATTAACCATAGTAAGCATTTCTTCCATTGTCATTGCTTCAAAATCATCCTCGTTCTCTCCTTTAATATCGTGTTCTTCCCTTAAAGTATAAATTAAATCTTCTTTTGTTTCGTCAATCAAAGAAACATCTTTTACTTTTATTGAAGTTCCTAAAACATAATCTGTTCCAAGAATTCTTTTTTGCATTGTTATGACGGGAATATAAACAATGTCATCAAAGCTCATCATTGAAGCCCCTCCTCTTTCTTTTACTACCCCGACAACCCTAAATGATAATCCTTTAATGTTAACTGTTTTTAAAATAGCTTCCTCGTCTCCAAAAAGATCTTCCTTAACTCCACTTCCTAAAACAACAACCAAACTAGCTGAATTCTCTTCTTCTGTTGTATAAAATCGTCCTTCAGCAATTTCTATTTTTTCAATATTAGGAGCTTCGGCTCCATAGCCAAAAATAAGGGTGTTTTTACTTTCCCCCTCACGCTTTATAATTTCTTGCCCTGTTACATAACTATAAACAGCTTCAACATTGTCATGCTGTCTAATTTTTTCTACATCGCTATTTTTAAAAGTTGTAATAACAACTCCTTTTGCTAAATCAGTAGAAGATTCTGTAGCTGTCTTTCCTGGAACTCTAGTTTCAATATTAATAACATCTGAACCATAATAATCCATTTCGCTTAAAATCATCTCTTTAAGTCCTGCTCCAGAGGCAAGCATAATGATTAAAATAGCCACTCCTAAAGCAACGGCAATCATGGTTAAAATCATCCTGCTTTTATTCTTTTTTAAGTTGTCATAAGCCATTTTAAAATTATTCATATCTTAATGCTTCAATTGGATCTAATTTACTTGCTTTTTTGGCTGGAATGATTCCAAAGATAAGACCAATGCTTATTGAAACAAAAGCAGCTAAAATTATTGACCAAAAAGGAATAATGAAAAACCAATTTGTTCCTAAAATAATGATTACTTTATAAATTACAAAAGAAATAAAGATTCCTAGAATAATTCCAATCAGTCCGCTTAAAAAAGTAATCACTACGGTTTCAATTAAAAATTGTGTGACGATTTGACCTTCTTTTGCACCCAAAGCTTTTCTTAACCCTATTTCTGAAACTCTTTCTTCAACGGTAGCAAGCATAATATTCATAATTCCGAAACCACCAACAACTAAAGATATGGCTGATACGGCTACCAAAAAAAGCGTTATCGCATCCGTAATAGATTTAATTGATTCGAGAGCTGTTGCTGTAGCATTAATAGTAAAGTCATCGTCTTTTTCATTATCAATATTATGACTTTCTCTTAAAATAAGTTCTATATCTTCTTTTGTAAAATCAACTAACTTCTCATCAACAACTTTAACTCTCATAAAATTAATATAATCAATGCCAAGTAAAAGTTTTTGAGCTGTTTTAATTGGAACAACAATAGAGTTATCTTGGTCTTGGCTGAGACTTTTTCCTTTTTCTTTAAAAACTCCGATTACCTTAAAGCTTAAATCCTTTATCTTTACTTTTTCTCCAATCGGACTCTGATCTCCAAATAATTTTTTAGCTACTTCACTACCTAAAACAACTACTCGAGAATAGTTTTTTTCTTCTTCTTTTGTATAAAATCTTCCTTCAGCAATTTCCACTTTTTCAACAGTTAAATAAGTATCCGTTGAACCTGAAAAAGAAACATTAAGATCGTTCTCTCCGGCAACAATTTTAACGTTTCCTTGAACATACATTGCTAAACTATCAACATTAGAAAAATTTGCATCGACAATCTTTTCTCCGTCTTCGTATTTTAAACTAGTATTAACTATTCCCATCACACTTGCTGGAGCACCCTCTGAACTTCCTGGCAAGATTCCAATTAAATCTGTACCAATAGTTTTCACTTCGTTTAAAATAAACTCTTGAGAGCTTGCTCCAACAGACATAACAATTACCACAGACATTACTCCAATAATAATTCCTAGCATCGTTAAAAAAGACTGCATTTTATTTTTAAGTAGCATAGAAATAGATATTTTAATTGATTCAAAAATGCTCATCTATTTTATTAATTCGCTATTATCTTTTGCAATTTGTCTGTTTAAAACTTTTTCATCTTTAACAATTAATCCATCCTTAATATCGATAATTCTTTTTGCGTATTCAGCAGTAATTCTTTCGTGAGTAACTAAGATTATTGTGTTTCCTTGTTCATTTAAATCTTGCAATATTTTCATTACTTGAAATCCAGATTTAGAATCTAAATTTCCGGTTGGCTCGTCCGCAAAAATGACTTCAGGATTATTGACAAGGGCTCTCGCAATAGCCACTCTTTGTTTTTCTCCTCCTGATAATTTATTCGGACTATAATCCAATCGATGACTAAGACCAACTTTCTCTAAAAGCTCTCTTCCTCTCTTTTCGCGTTCTTTCTCGGAAACATTTGAATAAACCAAAGGAAGAGTGACATTTTCAAGTACAGTTAAAGTCGACAAAAGATTGAAAGATTGAAAAATAAAGCCAACCTTTTTACATCTTTTCTCTGCAAGCTCATCAGAAGTTAATTTCGAAACATCTTCTTCTTCAAAAAAATATTCTCCAAGACTTAATTTATCTAAAAAGCCTAGAATGTGCATTAATGTTGATTTTCCAGACCCAGAAGGTCCCATTATGGAAACAAACTCTCCTTTTTCGATATTAAAAGAAATCCCTTGAAGAACTTTAGTTACAATTTCTCCATTAGAAAAACTCTTTTCTAAATTTTTTACTTTAATAAGCATTTTATTTAATGATTTTTAAAATGATTTCTTCTCCTTGAACAACTCCGCTTATGATTTCCTTCTTGCTATCATCAGCACTAAGCCCTACCTCAACTTCTTTTTCTACGACTTCTAATTTATCATTAAGAACTCTTACATATTTTTTATCTCCCTCAGATAAAATACTTCTTGAAGGAAGGTAAAGAACATCTTTTCTTTCGTCTGTATAAATCAAAATGTCAGCGGTCATTCCTGGTTTAATCCTTTCATCCTTTTCAGAAACACTTAAAACAACCTTATAATAAACCACGTCTTGAATATTTGTTGAAGCAGGATTAATTGAAATTACTTCTGACAAAAACATCTTATTCTCTATAGCGTCTAATTCTATTTCTGCCTTGTCTCCTAAACTTATTTTTGTAACATCTGTTTCTGGAATATTAACTTCTATCTGATATTCCGGAGATAAAACTTCAATAAGAGGTTCTGCCGAAGAAATTAATTCTCCTTCTTTTTTATTTAATTTAGTAACAACCCCATCTATTTTAGATTTAATAATTGCACGTTCCTTGTTTGCTATAGCTTGGCTCAAAACAGATTCTAAATAAGCTAAATCAACTTCTCTTGGTTGAGCAATAAGCAAATTGTAATTCGCTTTTTGAAGCTCTAAATTGACAGATGCTTCCTCCAAAGAAAGTTCTGCTGATTTAATACTATTTTCATTTTGCAACTTAAGTAAAGAAATTTCATTTTGAGCTGAAGTCAAAGATATTTGCGAAGTACTTATAATTGATTTGTTCTGATCTAAAGAAGTTTTGTCTACTACTGAAATAATATTCTTGTATCTAACATTTTCTGATAGATTTTTTAAGAATAAAAGAACATCGCCCGTACTCTTAAGAGAAGAATCAATATCTACTATAGCTAAATCAATATCATTTATTTCTTTTGTGCTTTTTGCTTTATCTAAAGAAGTTTTTGCTTTTGAAATAGGTTCTACCATATTATATTCTATTTCATTTTTAGCATTTATAGCTTCTAAACTTAAATCTGAAAAATAGTTTTCTTTTAATTCTTGAACAAATTTTAAAGCATTAAAAAGTTTAATATAAGAATCGCTTAAAAGATCAGTCATTGAAAGATATTTATTATTTAAATTTTCATTCGCAACATTTTTTACATTCTCTAAATTAAGTTCCGCTTTCTTATAAGTTATTTCTGCTGAATTAATTTGCTTTAAAGAAATATTAGCTTGCTCTTCTGAAACTCCTGCTAGCTTTTGATTTAAATTTGCCTCTGCTTGTTTAACATAAGAATCTAAATTGTCTAGATTCAACTTGGCAAGCACATCTCCTTTTTTAACTTCCTCACCCTCAATAACATAAATTTGATCGATAACTCCACTTGCTTCAAAATAAAGAGAGAGTTTATTTTCTGATTGAACCCTGCCAACAACATCAACTGTTTGAAGTAAATCTCCTCTTTCTACTTTTACTGTTTCGTGTTCTTTTTTTGGACCTCCAGAAATTGAGTTAATAAAAATTACTCCAATTAATAAAACAGCTCCTGCAATTATCCAAAACTTTTTTGTTTTTAAAATTTTTATCATATTTTTATAAATATCTAACCATTATAATTTCGTCTTTATATTTGCCCCAAAACTTTAACCCTTTTTCTATTTCTCCAACTTGCTTAAAACCTATTTTTTCATATAAGCCAATAGCAATCTTGTTCTCTTTGAAAACGTTTAAAATCACTATTTTAATTTTTAAAAACTTTTTCGCTTCTTTGATGACGCAAGACATAAGTTCTTTGCCAACTCCTTCCCCTCGTATTTCTTTTTTTAAAATAATTCCAAACTCGCCTCTATGATTAAGCATCGGCGAATCTTCCTTTTTGATACTTGCCACACCAAGAGCGCGTCCATCAACCTCAGCTATCAAAAAAATAGCTTTCCCTTTTTCGATTTTATTCAAAGAATCTTTAATAAAAAGCTTCTCTTCTTCTAATGTAAACTTTTTAGAGGCAATAGTATAAGATTTTTCGTCAACAAGAGAATTATAAAGCTCTAGTAGGTCCTTTGTATCACTTTGACAAAGATATCTAATAGAAACTTCTTTTCCTTTTTTTGTTTTAAATTTTTTAAGCATCAATATCCTTTTAATTTTTTAACTTCTTTGTGTTTTCTTATCTTCTCAAGAGCTTTAGCTTCAATTTGTCTAATTCTCTCACGAGTAACAGTAAATTTTTGTCCTACTTCCTCAAGCGTATAAGTGGCTCCATCTTTCAAGCCAAATCTCATCTTAAGAATTTCTTGCTCTCTTTCAGTTAAGTCTTTAAAAATATCTTCTAAATGTTCTTTTAAAAGGCTTCTTCCGGCTTTTACAGCTGGAGATTCTTGCTTATCGTCTTTAATAAACTCACCTAAAACACTATCTTTATCATCTTCTCCTACTGGAGTTTCTAAAGAAACCGCTTTTTGAGAAATTTTTTCTAAATACCTTACCTTATCAATTTCAATTTCCATTTCTGCGGCAATCTCTTCTGTTAAAGGCTCTCTTCCAAGGTTCTGAAGCAATCTTCTCTTCGCTTGAGTATACTTAGTTAATGTCTCAATCATGTGCACAGGAATTCTAATTGTTCTTGCTTGATCTGCTAAGGCACGAGTGATTGTTTGTCTGATCCACCAAGTGGCATAAGTAGAAAATTTAAAACCTTTTCTCCAATCAAATTTTTCTACGGCTCTGAAAAGGCCTAAGTTACCTTCTTGAATTAAGTCTAGTAAGGTCAAATTAGGAGACCTTCCTACATATTTTTTAGCAATAGAAACTACTAATCTTAAATTAGCCTCAGTCATTTTCTTTTTTGATTCTAAATCTCCCCCCTCAATTCTTTTCGCTAAATCTTTTTCTTCTCTTGCTGTGACTGGTTTTATTTTTCCGATTTCTTTTAAATATGTTTGAATAGAGTCAACATGAGGAAGTCCTGAAATTGATTTTAATTTTCTAGGAGCTGGTTCTTCTTCTAAATACCCTCTAGACTCTTTAACCTCTATTCCACTTGTTTCAAGTAACGCTAAAAGACTTTCAAGCTCTAAAATGCTATCTTCTATGTTTGGGAAAAAATACAAAATCTCAGAAAAAGTCACAAAACCTTTTGCTCTCCCTTTCTTTAAAATTATTTCTAATTTTTCTTCATCTAAAACTTTAACTTTCTTTGTTTTTACCATAGCTTTGATTAATTAAATTCAAATATTCTTCGATTAATTTTTCCGTTTCTAGAGGATTTTTTTCGTTTTTAATTTTTAAACTTATTTCTTTTTTTAATTTTTCTTCAAATAATTTTTTTAAATTTAAAAGACAATTTTCCATTTCTTCACCTACCAAAACTTCATTCTGAATTAATATTTCTTTTTCGTACTCTGCTCCTAAAACAATTTCACTTAAGAATTGCTTGTCTTCGATTATTTTTTCTATCTCTTCTTCTGCTTCAAGTTTAACCAGAATGTCTCTATATTTTTCCGAAAAAAGATAAAGATATTCGGCTACTTCTACTTTATTTATAAGATAAAGCTCTAAAAACTTTCTCTCAATTTTTTCTTTCGTAGAAATATCTTTTTTAAATACTTTCTCGTTTTTGTCTTCCTTTCTATCTAATCTAATTTTATTCATTTCCTCTCTAATATCATCATCTCTAACCATTAATTCTTGAGACAACTTTTGAATAAAATATGATTTTTCAACGCTGTTACTTATTTTTTTAATCTGAGGTAAGAGCTCAGCCGTTATTTCTTTTATCATTTCCACTTTCTTAGAATCTTTGTTCAAAAAAGCTTTTCTAAAATAAAAGTCCATTATTTTTTCTTCTTTTTGAACAATTTCAAACCATGCTTCTTTTCCTTTTTTTAAAATAACATCTGCTGGATCTTTTTCATCTTTTAAATCTAGAATACTTACATTAAAACCCATTTCTCTTGCTAAATCAATAGCTCTTTCTGTTGCTTTTGCTCCGGCGCTATCTGCGTCAAAAGCAAAGACTAAATTTGTCGCATATCGTTTAAGTATTTTTAAATGCATTTCTGTTAAGGCTGTGCCCGAAACAGCAACCACATTTTTAGTTCCCGCCTTGTGAGCCATTATCGCATCTATATTTCCCTCAACTAGAATACATTTATCTGCTTTTCTTATTTCTAATTTTGCTTTATCTATTCCAAAAAGAGCTCTACTTTTATCATATAAAACAGTGGCTGGGGTATTCAAATATTTTGCAAGGTCTCCTTCTTTTTCAAAAATCCTTCCTGTAAAACCAATTATCTCCCCATTAATATTCAAAAATGGGAAAATAATTCGTGACCTAAATCTGTCACACAATTCACCATTACTTTTTAAAAAACCAAGACCTGCTTTTTCAATATAATCCTTATTATATCCTCTTTCTTCTAAGAATAAAGAAAGTTTCTCGAAACTGTCAGGCGCATATCCAACCTTCCACTCCTTTAATAAGTCTTCGTCAAAACCTCTTTTAAATAAATACTCTTTAGCTTTGATTCCTTTCTTCGTATTATTAAGACAATATTCAAAAAATTTAGAAGCTTGAATTAAAACTTCCGCTATTTTTTGTCTTTCTGTTTTTTCAAAAGCAGATTTTTTATCATATTTTTTAATTTCTACTCCTGCTTTCTCAGCCAATATTTTAAGAGCGTCATAAAAATCAATTCCTTCAATTTCTTTTACAAATTCAAAAATATCCCCTCCTTTAGAACAACCAAAACAATGCCAAATTTGTTTTGCTGGAGAAACCATTAAAGAAGCTGTCTTTTCAGTATGAAAAGGACATTGTGCTCTATAATTTGCACCTGCTTTTTCAAGTTTTATATACTGAGAAAGTACCTCAACAATATCAAGACGATTTTTAATTTCTTCTAGTTCGTTCATTAATTAAATACTAGCAATTTAGTTTTAAAAAAACAAGTTTTATTCATTATAATCGTCCCAGTTTCCTAAAGTAACTGGTACTAAAATTTCTTCTCCATCTCTTAAAACTTTAAGAACAACTTCATCGTTCGGAAAATAGTTTAACATTATCTTTGTTAAAGTATTTTTTTCATCTACTTTTTTAGAATTAACTTCAAGGATAAGATCTCCTTCTTTTAAATTAGCTTTATCTGCAGGAGAATCAGGAATAACAGAAGATTCTTCATTGTCTTCAGAGAAAATAATGAAAGCTCCATAATTTTCTGTTACCTCATATTCATCTTTATAATCATCATTAATAATAATGTATCTAATCCCTAAGAAAGGATAAGAAATTTTCCCTTCGTTTAATATTTGTTCTAAATCTCTTTTTGCTACATTAATAGGAATAGCAAAACCAATACTTTCTCCTTGGAGAGAAACGGCAGTATTTATTCCAACAACCTCTCCTTTTGAATTTAAAAGTGGCCCTCCTGAATTCCCTTGATTAATGGCTGCATCTGTTTGAATAATATCTTCAAGCTTTTCTACCATTCCATTACCTTGAGCAACAACAGTTCTTTCTAGCCCAGAAATAACTCCTACAGAAAGAGTGTTTTGAAATTCTCCTAAAACATTTCCTATCGCAATGGCAGTTTGTCCTAATTTAATAGTTGAAGAATCTCCTAAATTTAAAGGTTTAAAAAACTTAGACTCTTCGTTTTTAATTTTTAAAATGGCAACATCTTGCACTGGGTTCTTAGACAAAATATCAACCGTATATTTTTCTCCATCATTTGTTAAAATACTATAAACTGCGTTTTCATCCGCAACAACATGCTTATTTGTAATGATGAGACCATCCGCTGAGACAAAAAAACCAGTTCCGGCCCCTACTTGTTCTAAAGAATTTTGATCTCCATAGTAAGGAATTACAGAAAATAAATCGCTTTCATAAATTGAACCAGCTGTTTTTTCAATGATAATAGAAACCACGGAAGGCATACTTTCTTCGGTAACAGAAATAATTAAACTCTCTTGAGATACGCAAGTATTTTCATTAAGCAAAGTAACTTCTTCATTGCTCTCTAGAATTAAAGCACTGCCAATATTTAAACCCATAAAGACACTGATTATAAGAAGAAAGACAATGAAAACAATATTCCAAACATTTTTAAAAGTTTGCTTATTTAACTCTTTCTCTTTTGTTTTTGGAAGTTCGTAAATTGACATATTTTTTTCTTGTTATTTTTTTATTATTATAATGATCAAAATTATAGTGGACTAAATTGTCTTTTTTTATCGGTCCCTTAAGACTCATGTGCATAAAACAAAAAGCGTATTTTAAAAAGGTTTTCATATATCCATCTTGTCTAAATCTTCGAAGTGGCATATATAATTTAATCTTTTTAATTATATCGTACTTACCAATTTTATTAACCTTTCTTACGAAATAATGGTCTTCCGCAAGCTTGATATCTTCATCAAAACCATTCACCTTATTAAAAATATCTTTTTTAACCATTATTCCCATCGCTCCCATCGGACTTATTTTTTTAAGAATTCTTTGTGGGTAGTTATAAAACAAATTCATTGTTGTTTTATTTAAATAAAGATTCTTTTCTTGTGTGTAAATGCCAAAAGAGGCAGCATCAAGTTTTTTCTTTTTAAACTCTTTCAAGCTTTTTTCAATCATTCCTTTTTTGAAAATAACATCTGCGTCCATAAAAAATAGGATATCTGAACTAGCATATCTTGCCCCATTGTTCCTGCCTCTTGCTGGAAGACCTCCTTCAACAACTATACAACCATAATCTCTAGCAATTTCTCTTGTTTTATCTGAAGACCCCGCGTCAGCAATGATAACCTCTATATTTTTTTTATAATTTTCCTCTTTAATAAGTTCAAGAAGAAAAGGTAGAAGCCTTTCCTCATTAAGCGTCGGTATAATAATACTTAATTCCATAATTTTTTTGCTTCATTTAGGAAAGATGAATTGTGGTGTTTCTCTTGCATGTAATACCACCATTCACCTCCCCAAAAATAAAAAGTGTTTAAGCCTGTTTTCTTAGCATATTCAATGTTATACCTAAATCTATCAATGTCCATACTCTCAAGTTGTTTTTCTAAACTAGCGTCTTGTATTAATTCTTCTGCCCATGGCTCTGCCTGAAGCTCAAGGCACCAAACTTCTTTGTTAAAAATTAATTTAATCAAATCAGCTTTTTTGCCGTAAAAAACAGCTGGTAAAAAATAAGAAAAACTAT
The DNA here is from genome assembly GCA_028703995.1 of Minisyncoccota bacterium. Classification (GTDB taxonomy): domain Bacteria; phylum Patescibacteriota; class Minisyncoccia; order Minisyncoccales; family Minisyncoccaceae; genus JAAZMU01. The sequence goes on along the minus strand of JAQVLU010000003.1, from coordinate 12,864 downwards.
CCTTTAATGTTTCTGACCATACTTTTGTATACATAGTTATACCCACAATGTCTCCTAATCTTGCTGCTTTGATCCAAAAAGACATTTCTCCGCTGTCAGTAATGATTATATTATGGCTATCATCTATTTTTTTCGCTATTTCAATTTCTTTTTTCAAAAAATCATTATCCTTCCATGGAGCTTTACCATAATTAAAGAAAGGTTCGTTTTCTATTTGCCAAGCTATTAAATTAGGATAATCTTTATATCTTTCAACAACAAAAGAAATCATTTCTAATATCTCTTCTTGTTGCTCTTCTTTAGTTAAATCTTCAAGCCATGAAGGCATATGATATTCTGGCCATCTAGGAGTTTTTATGCCTATAGCCAAAATAACTTTCGCGTCTCTTTTTTTAGCTTCTTCCATATAAAAATCAAAGTCTTCCATATCAAAAGAATCTTGAGTCTTTTCAATTAAATCCCAGTGCATTGCTATCTTAATATTTCTAACCTTAAGATTATCAAGCATATCTATATAAATTTCTTTCGGTTCAAGTGAAAGATCAAGAGCTTGCTTTTGAGAAAAATTAACTCCCCAAGTAATATTTTCAGCTAAAGGTTTATTACCCATAAAAAAATAAACTAATAAAGAAATAATAATTATTAAAAATGTAATTAATGCCCAAAAAATGCGTTTCTTCATGGTTAAAATTATATCACAAAGTTATAAGGCGAACAAGGCGATGCCAACTCCAATTATAGTCACAGAAATAATCTTTAAAAGAAGGTTTTGCTTTTTAAAATTCTCTTTTAATATTTTTGAATAAAAAATAGAAGTTAAAAAAGTTAAGATTAGTAAAAAAACATATTGAGTTCCTTTTAAAGCATTTAAAATCGCCAAACTTGTTATCGGAACTAAACTAATAGCATAACTTTGAAGGACGGCTCCGATTGCTCCCATTGTTTGAGCTCCTAAAAATAAAGTCTTTTTCTTACTTTTTTTTCCGTTCTTTAAAACATTTTTTCTAAAATGTTTATTAAATAAAAAGAAAAAAACAACTAGACAAGAAGTGACTCTCATGTATATCAATCCTTCTAAGAAGGGTTGCCCTATAAAAACTTTCTTTGTTAAAATAAAATCTAAAGCAAATAAAAATGCAGGTAAAAGACAAAACAAAAGACCTCTACTTTTAAACTTTTTCCCATCAAAAGAAATTAAAAAAGTTCCAGCAATTAAAAAAACCAAAGCTAAAGTATTTTGAAGTGATATTTCTCTTATATTAAAAAAGAAAAAACTTAAGATAAAAATAAAAATTGGCTGAAGTCCTCCAAGAATAGGGATAACAACAGAAACTTCATATTTATCTAAAGCATAAAACAAAGCATATAAAGCTCCTGCATAAACTATTCCTTCTAAAATTGGCCAAATAAGAACGCTAAAAGAATAAAGATTAAAATCTATAAAAGGAATCAAAAGAACAATTAACCCACTAAAAAGACAAACATAAAAAACATATGTTTTTGGGTCTTCTTTTCCCTTTAAAAAGATCTTATCCCCTAAAGAAGAAAGGGCTAGGAAAAAATAAGCTGATATTGCGACTATGAGCCAGAACATCTAATTATGTGTTTTTTAATATTTTTAATACCGTTTCTTTCCCCTTTAATAAAACCATCCATTGCCATTTCTGCAAAATACCCCTTATTAATCCAATCAAAGAGCCAGTCTTCAATATAATTTTCGTCTTGTTGTGCTACTCCAAAACCAGAGTTCTCAATCCATCTTTTATTAAACTTTTCCTGAGATCCAATCTCTGGAGCAATAATTATTGGCACCGCAAGCATAGCATAAAAAGAAAGTTCTGAAGGTTTTGTCCATAATATATCCGTTCTTCTTAAAGCTTTATTAAAAACAGTAAAATAAGTCTCAAAATCTTTTTCATAAATTATTTCAATATTTTTTATTTCTTTCGTTTTACTAACAAAAAAATCTTTAACCGATTCTCTTATTCCAGCCGATAAAATTAACTTCATTTCTCCTGAGTTAAGTTTTTCTTTAAGGCTATTAACAATTTTTAAACCTAAGTCTTTTTGAGCTCCTGCACCACCAACTGAAAATAAAATAGTCAAAGGATGATCAGATTTTGAAGGAAGCTTCCCGAGCTTATCATCAATTAAAATTTTGTATTTTTTATAATACTTTTTTTTAGGATCTAAGTTAACTAATCTATTTCTTAAATCTTGCTTCAAAATACTTTCCTTGCGTCCAATATTTTCTTCTGGCAACGGATATCCTGTATAATAAATATTTTCTTTTTTTACTCCATAAAGTTCTAGTCTCTCAGCAGCTCTTATTGTTGGTGCAAAATATTTAATTCTAGTTTGTGAGGGATAAAGTGGCGCCCAACCTCTTGAAATGTCAGTATCACACACAATACAAAAAACATTACAAGGATAATCAAAATATTCCGCCATAAAAGCTACGTTAAAAAAAGTCGTTACCAAAGGAACTTTGTCTTTACCCATTTTCTTAATCAAATGCTTCCCCCAATTATGTCTTAAAAGAGAGTAAATACTTTTCTGAACAAGACCTGTTCTTGATAAATCTCTTTTTGGATAAAAATTAACAATTTGCTGACATTTATCATAAAAAGAAAAAGTAACATCCCCTAAAATAGGAACCTTTTTAAAACGAGAAATGAATTCATAGAAAGATCTTGATTGAACCCACAATTTTTTATCTTTCTCAGGAATTCCTTTATAGTTATTAGCCGTCACTATTTCGTTATTTTTTGCAATATGTTTTAAGGCATAAGCAGTCCTTTGATGCCCATAACCCATATCTATTGAAACCACCCAAACTTTATTTAACATTTTTATATCTTTTTAATATTATTATATTTTTATTATAACCTTTTTAAATATAAAATTCAAATCTTTCTTTTTTAATCTTATAAGCCAATAAAGAAATTAAAAAATAGACTATAAATAAAAAATACGCAGGAAAATAATTAACTTCAACAACCATAAAAGAAAACTTATCAACAATAAAAAGTACGTATCCTAAAATAATAGAAAGTGGCGCATAAAATAAAAAAGAAAAACTTGGAAGAATTAAAGAAATAGCCACGCATAAAAAACCAAAAACAAGTAAAATCGTAGAAATAGGAACAATTAAAATATTTGCTAATAGAGAAGAAAAAGAAAAATAATTAAAAGTGTAAATAAGAAGAGGTAAAACAAAAACCTGCGCTGAAAAATTAACCGCTACTAAATCTTTCAAAAAATCGTTTTTAAGAAAGGAAAGTTTTTCTTTAAAATAATTATTAAAAAATATAATTCCTAAAACAGCTAAAAAGGAAAGTTGAAAGCCTAAATCGTAAACAAGCGCTAAAGGATTAAAAAACAAAATTAATATCGCCGCTAAAATTATTAAAATAAAACTGTCCGTCTCTCTTCCTAAAAGTTCAGCCAAAAGAACAAAAGACATCATAATAAAAGCTCTAAAAGCTGAGGCCGGAAATTCGATTAAAACAATATAGAATAACAAAAAGAAAAAGGTTATTACTATTGCTTTTCTTCTCTTAATTTTTAAACAATTTAAAAAACTAAGCATAATAAAACACAAAAGAACAATGTGCGTCCCTGATATAGCAACAACGTGACTGATTCCTGTAAAGCCAAGTTTCTCTTTGAGCTCACTACTCATATTATCTGTTTCTCCCAGAATCGTAGCATTTAAAATTCCTGCCTTATTAATAGATAAGTTTTGAAGTGTTATTTCTTCTGCTTTTTTCTTAATTTCAAAAATAAAGAAATTGTTTTCAGAAAGAACCGTTACTTCTGGATTTTCCATAATAGCACTGACCCCTTGATTTGCAAGATACATTTTGTAATTAAAATTACCAAAACTTTTTGGCTCTTTTACCTCTCCTAAAACAAAGACTTTATCACCAAAACTTAATGACTGATTCGTAGTAATCAAAATATTGGCTTTTTCCCCACTAACTAAAGAAACTTCTAAAATAGCTTTTTTAGAAATTAAATCATCTTTAGGAGTTCTAATAACCCTACCCTCAAGAGATATGGATTTCTCAAAATATTGAGTAATTTCATTTTTTAAAACATTATCTAATTTAAAATTAATATAAAGATAACCAAACAAAAAAACAATAATTAAAAACACGCTTAAAAAAACGTGTTCCTTTTTCCATAAAATACCAATCAAAAAAAGAGAGAAAATTAATAATAAATAAATTAAAAAATAGGAATGGAAAAAAGAACCAATAAAAATCCCTGAAATAAAAACAAGACCCACCATAATAAATGTTTTTGAAGGAGTCATTTAAAAAACAAAATTAAAATAAAACCCGTTACAAATCCAGCGATGTGCCCAAAAGAAGACATTCCCCCATCTAGAGAAAAAAACAAAACTTGAATTAGCGCCCAAAGGATAATATACAAAAAACTTGGAAAAACAAAATTGGGAAAAACTTTAAGCTTGTTTTTAGGAAATAGAAAAAGATACGCTCCCATGACCCCCGCTATAGCAGAAGAAGCTCCTACTGCAGGAACGCTTGTCATTTCTCTTAAAAAAAGCAAGGGAATTATTCCACATAAAAAATAAAAGAAGAAGAATTTTAAGTGACCTATTCTCCCTTCAACATTGTCTCCAAAAATCCACAAAAACCACATGTTAAATAAAAGATGCCAGATATTGATATGCAAAAAAATACCCTCAAAAAATACTCCCTCGAAGTCTCCTTTAAAAAGAAAAAACAAAACAACATTTATCGTGATTAAAATTACCGTAATATATGGAAATTTTTTAGATTTTTTAAGATCAAAAAGAGGAATCATCTTAAATAACAAATTTCAAAATATGGCTTTATTTCTTCTACAATTTCTTCTAGTTCTACTATAGAAAAAGGAATTACTTTTTTAAAATTAATATCTAAAGGTTCTTTATCATTTCTAAAGTTTTGGATAAAAAACTTCTTTGCTGGAGCAATCTGTTTTGCAATTTCTTTAATATCAGAAAGAGTATGAATTGTTGGAACAACTGTTGTTCTAAACTCATAATCAAGACCTGAATTTTTAATTATTTCTATTGAATTTTTGATTCTATTAATATTAAAATCAACAGCAATCGCTTTTTTGTATTTTGAAAAAGGCGCTTTAACATCCATCGCAACGTAATCAATTAATTTTTTTTCAACCAAATCCTGAATTACTTCCGGATTAGAGCCATTAGTATCTAACTTAATTTTAAGTCCATAACTTTTAATTCTTCTGCAAAAATCAGCCAAATCTTTATTTAGTGTCGGTTCTCCTCCACAAATAACGCAAGCATCTAATTGTCCCTTTCTTTTTTCGAGAAACAAAAAAAATTCTTCAAAGCTTATTTCAAAAAGATCGATATCTTCCAAAACTAATTCTTTCGAAAAACAGAAAGGACATCTAAAATTACAACCCGCTAAGAAAACAACGCAAGCTATCTCGGATGGATAATCAATTAAAGTTGTTTTTTGAAGCCCCCCTATTCTCATTTGTAGTCACCTTGTTTTATTTTGAAAACTTTTCTATCTTTAAATTCTTGTTGTTTCGCTTCATTCCATTGAGAAACTGGTCTTAAATATCCAACGACTCTTGAATAAACTTCACAAGGTTGTTCTATAGTACATTTTGGACAAGAAAAATGCTTCCCTGAAATGTAACCGTGTACAGGGCAAATAGAAAATGTTGGCGTTAAAGTAATAAAAGGTAAATGATATCTTTCAAAAATCTTTTTCACCATTTTCTTTGTTGTCTCTACGTCTGAAATCTCCTCACCTAAGAAAATATGTTCCGTTGTTCCTCCTGTATATTTACATTGGATTTCATCTTGAAGATCAAACTCTTCAAAAATATCATCAGTGTAATTTACTGGAAGTTGAGTTGAGTTTGTATAGTAAGGAATCTTTTTTGTTCCATTAGCAATAATATCAGGATACAAAGCTCTATCTTTTTTAGCTAAACGATAAGCAGTAGATTCAGCCGGAGTGGCTTCTAAATTGTATAAATTTCCTGTTTCTGTTTGATATTCAATCAAACGATTTCTCATAAAGTCCATTATATCTAAAGCACATTTTTTTCCTCTATTAGTATCAATCCCTTCTCCCATAAAATTAAGAAGCGCTTCGTGCATACCAATAATTCCAATAGTAGCAAAATGATTTGCAAAATATTGCCCTCTAGCTTTTTTAACTCCTGATAAATAATATTTTGAATATGGGTACAATCCTTTTTCAGAATAATTTTCAATAGTTTTTCTCTTAATTTCAAGGCTTTCTTTAGCTACATCCATTATCTCTCCTAATCTTTTTAAAAACTCTGATTTAGTTTTTGATAGATAACCTATTCTTGGAAGATTTAAAGTAACTACTCCAATACTTCCTGTGAGCGAACCTGAACCAAACAATCCTCCACCTCCTCTATTATTAAGCTGAGTTAAATCTAGTCTTAATCTGCAACACATTGACCTAGCATCGCTTGGACTCATTTCTGAATTAATATAATTAGCAAAATTATTAATTCCATATTTTGCTGAAGCTTCCCATAATTTATCTAATTCTGGATCATTCCAAGGAAAATCTTTAGTAATGTTTATTGTAGGAATTGGAAAAGAAAAAGGTCTTCCGCTTCGATCTCCTCTAATCATAGCTGTATAAAAAGCCTTGATAAACATTTTCATTTCTGGCTCAAATTCACCATAAGTTTCTTTTTGAGGTTGTCCTCCGATAATAACTGGCTGATCTTTAAAGTTGTCTGATGGTTTTAAATCTAAAGTTATGTTAGTGAATGGGCACTGGAAACCAACTCTTGTTGGCACGGCCATATTGTACAAAAATTCTTGGACTGCTTGCTCAACTTGACTATAGCTTAAATTATCATATCTAATAAAAGGAGCAAGAAGAGTGTCAAAATTTGAGAAAGAAACTGCTCCAGCTGCTTCTCCTTGAAGAGTATACATAAAGTTGACTACTTGTCCTAAAGCTGATCTAAAATGCTTAGGAGGACTTGATTCTATTTTCCCTGAAACACCTCCAAAACCTTTTAAAAGTAAATCGTACAAATCCCAACCAACACAATAGCAAGCAAGAGTATCTAGATTGTGTAAGTGAAATGAACCATTTTCATTTGCCTCTCTAACTTCTTTTGGATAAATCTTATTCAACCAATATTTTTTAACAATGTAAGAAACAGCGTAATGATTCATTCCTTGAAGAGAAAAAGTCATATTTGAATTCTCGCGAACCTCCCAATCTAGTTTTTCGAGATAATCGTCCACTCTATCTACCGCTTCTTCGCTAGTGACTTCTTGCTCTCTAATTCTTCTTCGCTGTTCTCTGTATAGAATATATGCTTTGGCAGCTTCCGTTTCTTCTTCGAGAATAAGAGCTTCTTCTACAATGTCTTGTATTTGCTCTACTGTAGGAACCTCTTCTTCCTTAAATCTAATTCCTATAAGTTGATTAACTTTATCAGCAATCTTTTGTGATTTCTCACCATTACCTTGCTTTGTTGCGGTTAACGCTTTCCAGATAGCGATTCTTACTTTCTCTATATTAAAATCTTCTTTTGTTTTGTCTCTTTTTTGTACTTTTATAACCATGTTTTTTTCTTTAAGTTAATTATCTTACATTAGCAGATGTCGCTATAATTGTGACTCTGATTTCGTCTTTTGCTAAATTATTATCAAACGATGCCCCGAAAATAATTTTTGTTAAAGGTAGTGTTTTCTCTTTTACTAATTGAGAAACCTGTTTTACCTCAAGCAAAGAAAAATTATTCTCGCCAGACGTCACGTTGAACAAAATGCCTTCTGCTTTTTCAAGCGGAAAGCGTGTTATCTGAGAAGATAAAGCTATTTTAGTCGCCTCAATAGCCCTGTTTTCTCCTTTGGCTCTTCCTACTCCGAAAAAAGCTGCTCCCCCTTCTTTTAAAACTCTTTTAATGTCTGAAAAATCTAAATTTAATATTCCTGGATTTAAAATTACATTAGAAATACTTTCTACCGCTTCTTTTAATAAATCGTCACACTTTTCAAAAGCATTCTCAACTGTTGAGTCCTCTGAAACAATTTCTAGAAGTTTATCATTAGGAATAACTACTAAAGTATCAATGTTTTTTTCTATCTCAGCCAAAGCGTCTAAAGCTATTTTTTTTCTTTTTTTACCTTCAAAAGAAAAAGGTAAAGTAACTACTCCAATTGTTAAAATATTATTCTGTTTTGCAATTTCGGCTACTATCGGCATTGCTCCTGAGCCAGTCCCTCCTCCAAGTCCAGCGGTTATAAAAAGAATGTCTGTCCCTTTAATTACTTCTTCTATTTCCAAACGATTTTCTTCAGCGCTTAATTTTCCTAATTCTGGACACATTCCTGCACCTAACCCACTCGTTGCTTTTTTTCCTATTCTAATTTTTTTACTCGATTTCTTTTTTTGAAGATCTTGAATGTCTGTGTTTAAAGAAATAAAATCAATGTCTAACCCTGTGCTGTAGAGTCTATGAATAGTGTTGCATCCTGCTCCCCCGATTCCGATTACTTTTATTTTTGTTTTATTCATTTTAAACCTTAAAATTAACGAAAAAGTTTTTAATTGCTTCTATAAACTTATTTTCTCTTGCAGGTGAATCTACAAAATCATTTTCAAGTGAAACTAATCCACAGACAGTAGTGTTAGAAGGATCTCTTGTCTCAAAACCCATAAACTTGGAAGGTGCCGCTAATTTGCAAGGAAGTTTAAATTCTTTTTTAGCAAACTCTTCCAATCCCTTAATTTTAGAACCTCCTCCTGTAAGGATTATACCTACTGGCAATTTTTCTAACTTATTAAGTTTTTTTAATCTTTCTTTTATTAAATCAAATATTTCACTTAATCTTGGCGCAACAATATTTTTCAAATCTCTTTCTGTAAAAGTTAAATAGTCTCTTGCCTCTCTTTGTCTATTGACCGCCACTCTTTCTTCATCTTCGTCTTCGTCGTTTAAAAAAGTTTTAATATTAATTTCTATTTTTTTATTACTTGCGTCAGGAAGTCCGTACTCTAACTTTATCTTTTCTGCGATATCAATTTCTGTTTGAAGTCCAATAGCAATATCATTTGTAATATGAGAAGAACCTATCGGAAAAACAGCTAAATCAAGAATCTTTCCGTCTTCGTAAATAATGAAACTTGTTGTTCCGAAACCAATATTAACCACAGCCACTCCAAGTTCTTTTTGAGTGTCATCCAAAAGAGCTGTAGCATCAGCGTAAGGTGTTGGAATGATGTCTTCAATATTAAGCCCAGCGTCAGCAATAGTATTCTCTAAAGCCTCTCTATCTGATGAAAAACAAGTGAGAATAGAAGCTTCAACTTCTAATCTTATCCCTTGAAGTCCTAAAGGATTTGAAATGTCTTTTTCTCCATCAAGACACCAGTCTTTCGTAAAAGCTTTAAGTACTTTTTTGTTATTAGCAAGAACTACTGTTTTAACATCTTCTAAAACTCTTTCTTTATCTAGCTCTGAAACCTTTCCTAGAGCTCCAGAGACAGAGACAGAAGCTTTGTTGCTAAACAGTTCAAGTCTACTCCCAGAGATATTAACAGTCACGCAATCAATATTTTTGTCGTATTTTTCTCTAACTTTTTCGGTTAATTCAATTATCTTTTTAGTTAAAAGTTTTTCATCCCTTATTCTTCCCCTGCTAAATCCCAAAGTTGGAATCTGTTCAAAGAACTGCACTCTGTATAAATCGCTACTTCTATCTTTAACAACTCCTAAAATTTTAATGGTTTGAGATCCGATGTCTAAACCGACAATTAATTGTTCTTTTGACATATTGCTAATAATTAATTTTTAATTAAAGAAAAATACTGCTCTTGTTTTTTAATCATCTCCCCACAATCTTTTTCGTGATCATAGCCTAAAAGATGAAGTGTCCCATGAATTAAAACTCTTTTTAACTCATCTTCAAAAATATCTCCGTTTTTTTTCGTTTCCTCTACACAAATAATGATTTCTCCTAAAATATTGTCTTCCCCCTCAAAAGATAAAACATCTGTCGCTCTATCAATTTTTCTGTATTTATTGTTTATTTTTCTAATCTCTTCTTTAGGCACAATAGCAACCGAAACCTCCTTATCATCTTCTTTCCCTTCTAATTTAAGGGTTTCTTGAATAATCACCCTAACTCTATTTTCGTCAATCTTTTCAAAGACTAAATTATTAACTTCAATCATATGTATCTCTATTTTAACAGATGATTTTTTTTCTGCAACTCTTGATTAAACGAGCAAAATATTTTTAAAAAAAATCCCCCTCAATGGGGGTTTTAAAAATCAATTTAAGAGTTCTTTGATGAAAGTGTTTACTTTCTTATTATCCGCCAATCCTTTTGTCCGAATAATCGCTTCTTTCATCACTATTCCTATTTCTTTCATATTAGTAATATTTTTTTCTTTCAATATTTCTATTACAATTTTTTTAATTTCTTCATCACTCATCTCAAGTGGAAGATATTTTTTAAAAGTTTCTAATTCTTGTTTCTCTTTTTCTGCTAAGTCCTGCCTTCCCGCTTTTTCATATTCATAAATAGCATCTTTTCTTTTCTTAGCTTCCGCAAAAATAACTTCTAGGGTTTCTTTTTCGTCAAGTTTAGATTTTTCTTCTAATTCTTTCCCATCAAAATTTGAAGACAAAGAAAGTCTTTTATCTTTTTCTTTGTTCGTAATAGAAGATAAGATCATTCTTAAAGAAGAGACCTCAATTTGTCTCTTCTCTTTTTGAAAAATAATTAAATCTTTTTTGATCTCGTCGATTATCATTTTCCTAGCTTCTTGTTTTTTAGATATTCTTTCTTTTTTTCTTCTCTAATGACTGCTTTTCTTTTAAGCAAGTTTTTTGAAGGAGTTCTTTTGTTAAACTGTCTTTTTCTAGCTTCAACTAAAATTCCGCTTTTTTTAACAGCTTGAGTAAATCTATATACAAGTGATTGTGATGTTTCTTTCTGTGTTTTTGGTTTAATTAACATAGCTTATTTAATTCTTTTCTTAATTTCTTTTGCGATATTTTCTTGTTTGACTGTGGACTGCTTTCCCGTTACCATATCTTTTAAAATAACGGTATTATTCAAAGCTTCTTGTTGTCCTATTATCAATACTATATTTATGGCTAATTTATTTGCTTTTGTCAACTGTAGCTTCATTGAATCTTTGGAAATAGCTTCAAAAACGTCAATTTTCGCCTTTCTCAATTCTTCCATCATTCTCAAGGCTTTCTTTTTTGCCAAATCACCAACTTGAACAATGAAAACTCCTTGTTTCTTTTTTAAGTTTAACTCAATTTCTTTTAATTTCATTAAAGAAACTACTCTTTCTACTCCCATTGAAAAACCAACCGCTGGAACAAAATCTGTTTTAAGGGCTTTTGAAAGATTGTCATATCTCCCTCCTCCAATCAAAGAACCGATTGCCTCTTCTTCTTTATTTTCTTCAAAACCAATTTCAAAAACGGTTCGGTTGTAATAATCAAGCCCTCTTACTAAAAATGGATCTAATTTGTAAGGAATCTCTATTTCTTCTAAAAATTCAAGAACTTGCTTAAAGTGATTTTTACAATCGGGACATAAATAATCTACAATTTGAGGGGCTTCATTTAAAATTTGTTGGCACTTAGGGTTTTTACAATCTAAAATTCTTAAGATATTTGTTTCTGCTCTTCTTTTACAATCAGAACAAAGAGTTTCTTTTTTGTTTTTTAAGAAAGAAGAAAGAGCTTTTTTAAAATCTTTTCTACACTCTTCACATCCAATAGAATTAATATTTACAACAACTTTTTTAAAACCTAAATCTTTTAATAAATTGTAAGCAATTAAAATTGTTTCTGCGTCAAGAACAGGAGAAGCATCTCCAATAAGTTCAAAACCTATTTGCCAAAACTGACGGTATCTTCCTGCTTGAGGTCTTTCATATCTAAAAAAGGGTCCATAATACCAAAGCTTCACTGGTTGAGGTAATGACTGCATTCCATTTTCTAAATAAGCTCTAAAAACAGAAGCTGTTCCTTCTGGACGCAGAACTAAAAGATCTTTTCCTTTTGTTTTTAAAGTAAACATTTCTTTTTCTACAATATCAGTTCCTTCTCCGACAGATCTTATGAAAAGATCTTGGTCTTCTAGTATTGGAGTTGATATTTTTTGAAAAGAATAAAAATTAGCTATTTTCCTAGCAACTTCTTCTACTTTATCATAAAAAATCTGTTCTCTTCCGAAAACATCATGCATTCCTGTCACTGTTTGATATTTAATTTTAGTCATAAATTTTTTGTCCTGTTGGCTCTTTTAAGGAAAGTCTTAAAAGCACTTTACCATTGATGTTACTAGAAGGAAGAGTGCCCCATTTCCTTGAGTCAGAAGAACCGTTTCTATTGTCTCCTAAAACAAAGTATTCACTATCACCTAAAGTTTCTTCTCTTAAGTTATTAGAATAAACCCATTCTTTGATTGATTCATCGCTTAAATATTCGTTCTCATCTAAAACAATCTCTTCTCCTCCCACGGTTTTAATTTTTATCTTTCCATCCTCTATAGCTACAGTTTCACCTGGAAGTCCAATAATTCTTTTAATATATTTAAAATTAATATTAAAAGGATAATCAAAAACAACAACATCTCCTCGTTCTGGTTTATTTATGAAATTATAGGTAAACTCATCTACAATCAAATAATCACCTGAATAAAAGTTAGGTTCCATTGAGCTTCCATTAACTATAAAAGGCTGAAAGATATAAGTTCTAACCGGTATTACTATTGCAAGAGCAATAATAACAAGAAGCATAATCTCTAAAAATGAATTTAATAAT